>JAJAYH010000176.1 GCA_026786325.1 Alkalinema sp. CAN_BIN05
AATTCTTGATAGGGGGCGCTGGTGCGAGCGATGTTGAACCAATCCACAGATTGTTGAAGCAGATCCGATCGGTTGGATTTGAGGCCCAGATCACCCAAAACCCAAGCGAGTTGTTGGGGATAGTAGGGTTCCCAGGGAGCTAATTTGTGCGCGTCGTCGAGGTTTTGCCTGAATTGAACGATCGCAGTTTGCTTTTGTTCTGGGGTAGTCTCGGGATTTTCAATAGATGAAATAGATTGAAAGCCCTGGCTCGAAAGCATCCAAGCTCGATGAACTGGAACGAGCCAGATTATTGCGGCAATCGTCATTCCAGCCATAGCAAAGACCGAGGCTTGAGAGAATTTGGGCGAGAGTTTCGGCGAAATTTCTGACGGCTGAGGATTTAGATCCCGGAGTTCAGCCGCGATCGTCGCCATAAAAATCACCAATGTGCCACTAATACAAAGATTATCCAGTTGATAATCACTAACGCTTTGCAAACTATAGGACGCGATCGCCGCAATCAGACTGTGACTCAAAGGGCTAAGAACTCGGCGAGATTTCCACCAATGGCGACCCAGCCAAATCAAGGTTCCAATCCACAGACCTAAGCCCAAAATCCCTAGTTCGCCCCAGATCTGGGCTGGAGTGCTGTGAAGTTGGAAAGTGAGTTCCGCTTCTCGTCCGGCCCAAATAGGACGAAATTTTTGAAACAGGTGCGGGACGCTGCCTAAGCCCATGCCATAAATCGGCGACTGGAGACCCATTGTCCAGCCGACAGCATTAGTGATGATGCGATAGGCAAACTCCCCAGGAATATAACCGCCTGCGGTGGCATTGATAATGCCGTTCAGTCGTCCGGTGCTGATGAGGCCGAGAATAATTGCTCCGATCGCCCCAAAACTTAGCCCAAGGAATTGGAGTTTAGAAAATCGGGTGAGCCAGTTTGTCCCAGTTTTACTGCTCCCAGTTTTGTCAGATTGAACTAAAAAGGCAATACCACCAATTCCGATCGCCCCCACCAATCCAATCCAGCCAGCCCTTGCACTTGTGGTGTAGAGATCTACTAGTCCTAACCCAGCACCTACCGCAAAAATCCCGCGTAATGCCCCGCTCCTACTCAAGCTCAACCCCACCAAGCTAGGAATCGCAAGAGTCAGATAGCCCGCCACATAGTTTTGATGACCAAGGGGTGCCCAATTCCGATTTTCGAGCGCCTCAAAGCTAAATCGCATCACCATGCCTGTCGCTTGTTGGAGTTCACGTAGTCGAGTCACTTAGGGCCACCAAGTCTGAAACATCCAAAGCCCGAGACTCAGAATAATAAAAGCCACTTGCAGCAGCCCTTGCAGCGTCAGCAACCGTTGCCGCCTGGAACTATCGTCCATGTAGTGACTACAAGCATAAAGCGCTGCCACCATGCAAAGTGCCGCAATGCCCGCCCATTGAGCCTGTTGCGGAAAAACAGCGGTCATTCCAGACTGAACAATAGCCAAAACCGCCACGCCCACAATCCAATCAAGACCATTCCCTAAACGCTGCCCGCCGTCTGTCCAGGTTTGAATTATCAACCACAGCACGGGACACAGCAACGTCACTTGCCATATCAGCACCCACGGCCAAGCCACCATTAAAGTGCTGCTATCGGGGAGTAAGGTAAACAGTGCATAAAAACTGAATCAGAGTATTCACAAGAGAGGGCGTGAAGCTGGGTGTGAGGAAGATTCGGGGGCGTTCATAAGCGTTAATAAGAGTGACGGGCTGCGCGATCGCTTCACTTATACCCAATTATCTTAAAAAATGCTATTCGATCGATCGGGATTAATTAAAAACCCATTAGGGATCAATCTGTTTCAGCAGCCAAAGCGTCGAACTAACCCCTACAAAATGCGCCGTAATCAGGTGCGTATTAGCTAAAACCAGAAAAATATCTAGCGGCTGTATAAGTTGCAGTTGAGAACCGGGCGAAAAGATTGCTCCCACCGCCATAAATGATTTACCCAGCAGAACCCCCGCGATCGCCTCCGCTGCGACCACCGCCATCAACAAGCCCACCCCGCGAATGGTCAAACTTCGCCATAGCAATTTAATCGTGTCCGACTTTTTGGGACGAAGATTGGGATTTTCCTCTCGAATTCTCCGCCCCATCCGCACATAGTCAAACGACTGGTAAATCCCATAAAATAAAATCCCCAAACTCACCAACGCGAAAACCACACCTCCTCCTGTGGCCGGATTTGAGGCACTATCTCCGGCAGCCTGTCGCCCCATAGAAAGAGCAACTCCAGCAAAGGCAAAAATAACCCCAGAAATAATAGCCAGAACCGCTTGAACCCAGAAACTCACCCATCCCACCAATCGGAACGTCTTAGAAACTTGTTTCAAATTAGAGGTATTTAGAGAATTCTCCGCCTGGTTAGTCATACGATTATTAGAATCCTGAATAATTGGTAGTAAGCTACTCTGTTATCTCTTAAAATTCCTATTTCTAACCACTCATATCGGTTAGTCATGCCTAGCTTATTGCAAAATTTGCTCATTTTCCTATCCCTATACTAAAATAGCTATATTGATTTATCCTCCATCCATTATTAGGCTCCCTGTTGTTGAAGGCTGTATTGTTGAAGGCTGTTTTTTCCAGGAAGATCCTCAGATATTTTTTTAAACAGAGGGATATATGAGATTATAAAGCTAATAGACAAGTATCCTGAGCTAGATGCTATAGGTCAGGAAAAGCTTGCCGAATTAGGGCTGTTTTTTCATCTCTAGGGCAAATTTATTACCTTAGAGAGACGTAAACATCCTATATGGTTTGTTAGCTTTTTAGCATGTACTGAAATAAGTCGTTCGTAATAGGTAGGTATTGACCTTCTGAAGATGGACGACAAGTTCGGTAAAAGTTGTTGTTTCTCACTCAAAGCCACACATTATTATGAAGTTTGAAGATATTTACCAGTTCTTTAAAGATCCACCTCCTTTTTATCTCAACAAAGAACTCGCAGTTTGCTATGTACTAGCTGTGCTGTTAAAAGGCGATTCCTATGGAACCGAACTGATCCAACTTTTGGAAACTGAGTATCCGCTGTATCGCTTGTCCGATACGGTCCTATACAGCGCCCTGAAGTTCCTAGAAGATCAGGAAATGGTGACGGGGTATTGGAAGAAGGTTGAAGGTCGGGGTCGTCCTCGTCGCATGTACCAAATCCGAGCTGAGGTGATGACCCAAGCGCAAGACTTGGCGACGCTATGGGATGGCTATTCTGCAAAACATGAAGCGGCAGCAGCAGCGGCAGCGGCTAAATAGATCTGAATTAGGTTCCATTATCCCGCTATCTTGACCCTTACTTGCGCACTTCTTACTTGCGCATGGTAATCGATGGGATGTGGGTCCAAAATTCACCCGGCACCGTGTCCCTAAATCACCTATTTAAGACTAATGCGGGTTAGTGCCCTAAGCGGGGTACTATTTTGTAGCTAGTTAGTTTAGGGTCACGAATTGCCATGGGCGACTCGGTTATTAATTCGACGTTATTTCTGACCGTGTTGATGACGATCGGACAGATGTTTTTTATACGAGCATCGGTCAAAGATCGGACTGAGACGGTGAGGCTGTCAGGCAAGCAGTCGCCAGAATTGTTGCTGGATCAACTAAAAAAGTATTTTGCAGACAGAGCTTACAAAGTCACTAGTATTGATGCCGATCGGAACCTAGTTAATTTGGTCGGAAACGTCCGCCCCAGTAAATTTTTGGCGTTTTATTTGTCAGGGTTAGCCTTTTTTGGAACCCTATGTTTAGTATTAATTCTGAATGTGGTTGCGCCAGATTTGTCTACGCTGTGGTGGATTATTCTGTCGCTTTCTCCATTAGCTGGCGTGTTTTACTGGAAAAAAGCGGGGCGATCGGAGTCAGTTTCGTTCTTACTCGAAGATTCTGAGTCGAGCGACTTGGATGTGACCATGAGTGTGATTAAGGTTCAAGCTCACCGTGATGAAGTGGAGTCTTTACGGCAGTCACTACAGTTGGAATTGTTAGACGAATCCGAATAGATACGGCTGTTGATCGATTGTTGAATTGATTCAATTATTGGGATATTCTCAATAAAAATCGAGGAAATACCAAAGTACTGCCTCGATTCCATTATATTGTATCTGAAAAAGAATATAGTTATGAATCTGGCCCATAACCTAAGATTCTTACCTAGAACGCACCTACAGGTGTCAATTCATCAGCTTCTTCTTCTTCCTCCTCTTCATCATCTTCCATATCATCATCTAGATCGATGTCATCAGTCTCAGTATCTGAGTCATCTTCCATCTGGCGCAAGCTTGGGAAAAGAAAGTGATTCTCTTCCACATACTGAGCACCGAAAAGACCTTTCTCAGCCCAGAAGTACCGATCGGTGGTGTGTTCGTTGCGTTTCACCAACAGTAGCGCTGGGGGGAGAACTCCTTCAGTATGAATGAATTTCCGTGCAGCCGTCACCGGCTTATCCTCACCACAATCAATACTGAACTGTGGCACACATTCTAAGATCCGTCGTCCTTCCTGACGACGACGACTCTTCCGTTTACGTCTCCTAGCCAAAACCCCTTACCTCCTTGAAACTGTTGCGAGATCACGCTTCTTGTTACAAAACAGTCGAAACTATATGCCGTAAGGCAGTAAGATTTCAACAGGCGATCGCTTATCTACATACATTGAGATATTGAGTGAACAAATCGTTGAGAAACTCAACATGATAGGTTTAACTCATAATCTAGCGTTGCCGCCTAGCAATATGATAGACGATTCAAACTGTAACAAGTGGCACTTAAAGTAGATTTAATAATGCCCCTAACTTACTCGTTGTAAACCCTTAAAGTCAATCTCTAAATTGAGAAATGTTGGCCAGCAGGTGATAATGGAGGCGATGTGAGTTCTATTTTTTCTGGAATGTCTGCGAGTCATGAATTAGTTATTATTTGTCAGTCACAGCTTTCTTTGTTGGTGGAAAGCTTGGGGATTTCCAGTGCGACGGTCTATTTGACGGATTCGTGGGAGGGTGGAAATGCCTCACAATTGCAGCGGGTAGCCGTGGTTCCCGTTGAAACAGCCATATCTCGTAATCTTCAACTCTCGGCAGAGGGCGAATCGACTTCCCGATCGATCGTCGATTCTGAGGCATGTATTGGCAGCGATTCATGTCATCAGCCCAGCAACCATCATCTCAGCAGCCATCAAATCGTCCTGCCCTTACTTCAGGACGATCGGGTCTTAGGTGTGTTGGTGGCTGAACGAGATCAGCCTTGGGATGCGATCGCTCAGCTTCAAATAGATGCGGTTCGGCAAGCTTTGGTTTCAGCTTGTATCTTGGATTTTCGCTCTCAATGGTTTGAGCAGCAGACAGAGCAACAACAAGTTTTTCAGCGGCAGCAAAAGGATTTGCTTGATAATTTACTCCATCAATTTCGCAATCCATTAACGGCCATGCGGACCTTTGGGAAATTACTGGTGAAGCGGCTTGTAGATGTGCCTCGGAACCAAGAGGCTGCCGACAGTATTGTTAGTGAAAGCGATCGTCTTCAAGCCTTGCTTGTTCAATTTGAGCGAGCGATAGAGGGCGGCGGAATCAAATCCTTACCGTTAACCATTGCACCATCGGCAACGAGAGGGAAGACCGCATTACTCCCCGGCACGACACCCGGCACAACACTGGGTCGATCGTTAAGCTTAGCGACATTGGAGGTTCAATCGGTCTTACATCCGGCCATTCGGTCGGCCTTGGGGGTTATGGACGATCGGAATCAAACCTTGCAAATCGATATTTCCAAATCTTCGATCTGGGTTTTGGCCGATCGATCTGCCTTAACAGAGGTGGTGATTAATTTGTTAGACAACGCAAGTAAATATACGCCTGTCGGGGGTCTGGTCTGGGTGGAATTGGACGATTGCGACGATCGAGTTGAGTTGTGGATTACGGATACGGGTTATGGCATTCCCAAGGACGATCAAGATCGATTGTTTGAGCGCCATTATCGAGGCGTACAGGCACAGTCAGCGATCGCAGGGACTGGACTAGGACTCTCTATTGCGCGGGATCTGATGCGGCAGATGCAAGGTGAGATAATAGTTTTAAGCCCGCCACCGATCGACCATGCCGTACGGGGATTTCCGTCAGGCACGAGTCTTCAGGTGACGCTGCGAAAAGCTGACGTGAATCTGGAGACGTGAATCGGAGACACACGGAATAAAGCTAGATTGCTTGTTTCTCAAACAGGGCTGCTTTTAAATCCTCGGGTTTGAACACGCCAAATTCGGTAATGATTCCTGCAATTAAATTCGCTGGAGTGACATCAAAGGCCGGATTAAAATAATCAACGCCCACCGTTGGACAAATTACCGTGTTTCCAATCTTATAAATTTCAGCGGTATCGCGCTCTTCGATTTCAATATGGCTTCCGTCAGGAATACTGAAATCAATCGTCGAGAGCGGGGCAGCGACGTAAAACGGGACATTGTGGGCCTTGGCGATAAGTGCCACGCTGTAGGTACCAATTTTATTCGCAGCGTCTCCGTTAGCGGCGATTCGATCGGCCCCCACTACGACCACATCAATCATTCCATGATGCATACAGTGCGCAGCCATATTATCCGTAATAACTGTGACGGGAATACCTTCTTGGGCACATTCCCAGGACGTTAGCTTGGCACCTTGCAGGCGGGGTCGAGTCTCATCAGCATAAACTCGCTCCAGACGACCAGCAGTCCAAGCCGATCGGACCACACCCAGGGCCGTCCCGTAGCCCGCTGTGGCTAGTGCACCCGCATTACAATGGGTTAGCAAGCGCAGTTTCTGTGGCGACGCTGGGAGGACGGTGAGACCGTTATCGCCCATGGCTTTACAGGTGGCTAAATCGTCTTGGCAAATTTGATGCGCAGTTTCTAATAGCACTTGACGCAAATGGGCCACGGTGCCAAGAGTTTGGCGGGCTGTTTTCATCATCCGATCGATCGCCCAAAATAGATTCACCGCTGTGGGCCTTGTCGCTCGCAGCATATTAGCAATTACATCAAGTTGAGTTAGGAATTGATCACGATCGTCCGTTTGGATTTCGGTTGCGCCGAGATAAATACCATAGGCCGCTGCAATCCCAATAGCGGGAGCGCCTCGGACAATCATGGTGAGAATAGCGCGAGCCATGTCGCTGGAGCGAGTAATTTCAACAACGCTAAATTCTTGGGGAATACGGGTCTGATCAATGAGAACAACGCGGTCCTGTTTCCAGACAACTGGGTAGACAGGATTGGACGATAGTGTAGGGGAAACCATGACGTTTGAGTGGGAGTAAATAGTAAGAATGGGCTGTCGGGAGACCATACTACAAGAGAATGGGGCTGATTTATTGCCTTATTCTGAGACTATTCAGACCCCTTGACAACTGGCTTAGACGGCTTAACCTACAATGGTTTGGAAAGAAATAGACTAACTTAAATAATCGTCTGAATAACGTTATAAGAACTCTGCTATCAATCTGTTTTGAGCCAAACAGAATGTATTATTATTTATAGATTCGCGATCGACCTGAAGAATATTAACTGCTAGGAAAGACCGTACTTAATCCATGAGTAAGAAAAAGAAAATCGAACCCTTGACAGGTGAAGAGCTGCTTCAGAAAGTCAAAGAGCTAGAAAACTCCAGTCGAGAAGAAAAAGCTAAAGCCTGTGGTTACTCCACCCAAACAAAAAATGGGTTAGAGCGCGTCAATATCATGAAGTTCCAGAATGCTTTAATTGATGCGGCTGATATTTTGCCTGCTGGGAAACAGGGTCCGGGGCGAGGTGGACGCAATGCAAGCTATCGTATTAGTGTGCAGTCCAATGGTAATTTGCTGATTGGCGCGGCTTATACCAAACAAATGGAGTTAGCGGCAGGGGATGAGTTTTTAATTACGCTGGGCCGTAAGCACATCAAGCTGAAACAAGTTGATCTTGAAGAAGAGGGTGATGACGAATAAGCTATTGAAGTGGGGAGCACGGTTGATGAAGATTACGATCGTACTTCCCTACATCATTGTTTCCTGACTAGAGTTTTATTGATTTAAGTTACCGTACCGATCGGATGGTCGAGATTTTATGAGCGATGTATTGAAAGATATTGACTGGTCGATCGCATTACCAGCCGGATTAGCCGGGACAATCTTCCTAGGTGGAATGTTGATGATGTTTACGGGGATATGGACGGCACGCGATAAGTAATTGTCGTGTCAGTCGTCGTATCAATTGTTCTATCAGTCAACGGATCATCTTGTGAACAGCTCATTTCTAGATAGGGTTTGAGCGCTTCTTCAGTTTGAGTAATGCTGACCGAATTTAGAACGCGATCACGATCGAGTAACCCGAGAATTTTGTTGGGTTGGCTTGCCTCGCAGACAGGAAGATGGCGTAATCCACGGGTCGCCATGCGGGATAGGGCATCGCTGACAAATTCGTCGGGCGCGGCATACAAAACTTTTTGAGTGCAAATAGTGCCGACCGACTGTTGTGCCAAGGGTTCACGATCGTCTTGGGGATTACTTTCCCACCGTGCGATCGCCCGATTAATATCCTGAAGGGTGAGAATTCCAAAAATAATTCCAGTGTCATTTTCATCTTCACTGACCTGATCGTCATGGCTCAGAATTATCGCACTGTGAGCTTTTAGAGACGTTAATTTTAAGCCCGCTTCCACAATAGAGGTGGCGGCAGAGAATGTAATAACTTGAGTTTGCATCAATTCGGCAACTGTCAATCGATTTAGAAATTGCTGACGAGGATCGGAGGCCGCAGGTTCGGTGCTGACTTCGGCGGTAGCGGATTCTGGGACAACTTCATTTTTGGGGCGAATGCGTTCAACAACCCAAACGCTCAAGCCAACCGCCGCCATCAATGGCAACACAATTCGATAGTCGCGGGTGAGTTCAAACAAGAGCAAAATAGCGGTCAACGGTGCCCGAGTACTGGCCGCCAGAACCGCCGCCATACCAACCATTGCATAGGCCGGGGGCGCGGCAATGCTGCTGGCAAACATGGGTAAAAGTTGGGGGAGAAGCTCACCATAAGCTGCGCCCAATGCGGCTCCTAGAAATAATGCGGGGGCAAATATTCCTCCAACCAATCCGCTGCCCAGACAAATTGCGGTGAGTAATAATTTGCTGACTAGAAGTGCCGCAAGTAACGGAAACGAAAACTGAACATCCCGTAAAATCGCTTCAATGGTCTCGTACCCAATTCCTAGGACTTGAGGTAATTTCAGTGCCACTAATCCGACGCACAAACCGCCTACGATCGGTTGTAGTTCACGAGGAATTCGGGTGAGAAACTGTGCCGCAGGAATTTGACCTTGGAAGGCTTTTTGAAAGCTGGTGTTGAGTTGAGTATAGAGAATCGCGACTAAGCTTGCACAAAGACCCAAACCCAAGTATAGCGGTAACTCTAACGGACTTCGCACTTCATAAATCGGCAACTCAAATGCAGGTTTTGCACCCAAACCAATCTGGGCAATCAGAGACGAGACGACCGCTGACAGCACCACCACACTCGCTGATGACGTAGCAAACGTCGTACCTAAAACAATTTCTAAGGCAAAAAACACGCCTGCGATCGGTGCATCAAACCCTGCCGCAATCCCCGCCGCTGCACCCGCACCGAGTAACAGCCGTTGACGGTCTTGGGAGACTCGCAGTGCCTGTCCCAGCAACAACCCCAGATTTGCCCCAATCTCCACACTCGGGCCTTCCGGTCCCAACGATGCACCAGACCCGAGAGAAATCGCTGCCGCCACCATCTTAGTTACGGGCCGCACAACGGAAACTTCCTGAGCATTCTGCACCGCCGCCACCAACGCAGACAGCCCCGGCCCAAACTCTCGCCATCGCCACCGCATCCAGCCAATAATAACGCCGCCGAGAACAGGCATAAGCGATAGACTCCAACTTCCGCTCTTTGGAATCAATCCGACTAATGTGCCACTTAAGTCGGCAAAAAATAAATGATGTACTAAGCCGATTAAATATCGAAATGTAACCACGCCCATGCCCGTGCCTGTTCCGACAACAAACGCAAGCAGCAAGACAATAGTCTCGGGGGATGGCTGTAAATTATTTAGAACGGAAGAAAGTCGAAACGGTGAGGTTGTGGATTCAGTGGGTTGCACCGTGATGACCCGCGAGGTAGACGATCGTAAACTTATATTTCTATTGTGAGTGATGGACTGAGGGAACGCAATCAATTGGGTCAGAATTAATTGGTCCGGATCGGATGGTAAATTTGGGAGGCATTTGTTTTATGAAATGGTTCCTTTAATGACGACTCTAGCTCAGGCGAATCGAATTGTGAGTTACTGGTTTGACCTAGGTTGGGAAGAAAATCCCAAGATACGAACAGAGTGGCTGGAGTTGGATACTAATTTTGATGCGGCATTGCGGGAACGCTTTTTGGGACTGCATGAGAAAGCGATGGATAATTTGCTGCTGCATTGGTACGACCAGCCTAATAGCTGTCTATCATTAATTGTGCTGTTGGACCAATTCTCGCGGTATATGTTTCGGGGGACACCTGCGGCTTACGCTAGCGATGGTATGGCATTGATGGCAGCGGACCATGCGTTGAATATGGATTGCGATCAGGATTTTGATCCGATTCCCCGACTGTTTTTTTATATGCCGTTCTATCACAGCGAAGACCCGAATAATCAGGCGATCGCTGTGGAAAAGTTTAGTCAATATGAAGGCGATCCTGCGTTGGGAATGTTTTACGTGGAAGCATTGAAGCATCAGGCGCTGATCGATCGCTTTGGTCGGTTCCCCGATCGTAATGAGATTTTGGGCCGAGTCAGTACAACAGCAGAAATTGCTTCCTTGTCGGAATCTCGATCGCACTATTAATCTAAGGCTCACGAAGTAAGGTTTGTAGTCCCTTCGTGGGGAAAGTATTGGCTCTGGTTCTAACTCACGGAAGTTCTCATTGTGGCATTGTTAGTCAAAATTAGCACAACCCCTCAACAGGTAGTACTGAGCTTATACACCACCCAAAATCATTAGCGCAGTATTGCCCTACCGATCGTCCCCGCTACCGCCCAATACACCCCGCGTTTTTCGGCTTTGGAGTTTGCTAATGTTGGTCGATAGAATGATGGATTGATCTTTGCTAGGAATACAATGGTGCCAAATATGATTGACACTATGAGTGACGATCGATCGATCTTTGGCACTCACTTCACCATTGCGATCGCGATATAGTTTTTTGACGCATTCAGCAAGCTGGCCCAAAACTGTTGTAATGGCTTCCAGTTCGGCAATGGGTTGAATTACCGATTCCAGAGTTAATCCGGCTTCACTGCAAAGTTGAGAACAATACCAGGCGACATCTCCGGCTTCTTTAATTCTCTCGGATTCAGCCGCTGTTAAGTATTCGGCAATTTCACCCACAAGTCCGAGTGTCGGATACCAAAGATTGCGATCGCGATCGGGATACATTGCAGTGTCACGAGATTGAGTTTGGTAATCAGTAAGATTCATAAAAAGGTGAAATTGGGATTGATGGGAATGATCAGATATGCAGTCTACCGCACTAAACTGGCGGCGTAAGGCGTTTGATGAAGATGAGCTTTGTTGGCGGAACCAAACAATTGTAATTTGCCTGCGATCACGTCTTCCATCGCACCGATCGCACTTGATGTAATATCTAGCAAATCCTGTGGACCTTTACTACAGAGTTCATCTTTCAGCGATTCCATATAGGCTTGACGCACTTCAGTATTCACATTGAATTTGCATATTCCCAATTGAATCGATCGTTCAATCATCCAATCCGGCAATCCTGAAGCCCCGTGCAAAACTAATGGGATATCAATCAAACTACGAATCTTAGCCAGTCGATCGAAATCCAATCTGGGCGGGCTTTTGTATTCACCATGAACATTTCCGATCGTCACGGCTAATACATCTACCTTTGTTTCTCTAACAAATTCAACCGCTTGATCTGGGTCCGTCATTTTTGCTTCTTTTTCAGCAATGGTTAAACCATCTTCAGTGCCACTAATTCGACCAATCTCGGCTTCGACGATCGCATTATGTTGATGGGAAAGTTCGGTCATTTTGCGAGTAAATGCCAAATTTTCTGCGTACTCCATGGGAGAACCATCAGCCATAATGGACTTAACTCCAGCATTTAGAACATTCTGAATATCGTCTTTTGAAGTGCTGTGGTCAAGATGAACTGAAATGGGAACAGATGCCGATCGGGCCGCTTCTAAACACATTTCCACAAGCATTGATTTTCCATACTTCAAGGCGCTGGGATGAAGCTGAAGCATCGCGGGACTATGGTTAGTCTCGGCGGCAATGATCACGGCCTTTACGCCTTCGAGATTGTATACATTGAAGGCTCCGATCGCGTAGGCATTCCGGCGGGCAGTTTCTAAAAGTTCACGGGTGGATGCAATCATTCGTAGACCTCAATTATTCATAAACCTAAATGGCGATTATTATAATTAGCCATCTTTTACTAATTTCAGCTTCATTAACTAGAATGGGTTGCCCAAGTTAAAGTGAGCAACCCATTATTATAGTCATATTGTGAAATATGATTACATCTCGCTATTCTTCAATGCGATACCCCAGTTCAGCCAGTCGAGTCCGAGACTGTCGCCATTTGGGCTGAACTTTTACAAATAATTGCAAATCAATCCGGCCATCGATTAGCTTTTGCATTTGCATTCGCGCTTCTGTTCCGATGCTCTTCAGCATTGCGCCTTTCTTACCAATTAAGATTCCCTTCTGAGAATCTCGTTCTACATTAATGGTCGCGAATACCCGTGTAATACTGGCTTCTTCGACCACGCGCTCGATGGCAATAGCGACAGAATGGGGTACTTCCTCGCGTGTCGATAGCAAAATCTGTTCACGAATTAGTTCGCCCATAATGAAGCGTTCCGGCTGGTCGGTGACGAGATCTGGTGGATAGTAATAGGGTCCCGGTGGAAGTTTGGCAATCAGCTTTTCTTGTAGGTCTTCTAGGCCATCGCCCAACAGTGCCGAGAACTTCGCGACAGTCCAGTTTTGAGCGCGGGCGAGTTCCAGGTAAGCCCGATCGCAAATGTTGCCGTTTACGACGGGAAGGTCACTGACTTGTAGCGATGGATCTTGGCAATCAGATTTATTGATTCCGAGAATAACCGGGACATTGCAATCTCGTAATAGGTCGGCAATGAACCGATCGCCGCCCCCGAGATCCGTCGATCCATCAACCACAAACACCAACGCATCTACGGAGTAAATTGCATTCTGGGCATTTTTGACCAACACTTCACCCAAGCGATGGTGTGGTTTGTGAATACCAGGAGTGTCCACGAAAATAATTTGAGCTTTGTCAGTCGTGAGAATTCCCTTGAGGCGGTTGCGGGTGGTTTGAGCGGTGGGCGAGGTGATGGCGATTTTTTGACCGACGAGGGTATTCATCAGCGTTGACTTGCCGACATTAGGTCGTCCAATGATGCCAATGAAGCCGGATTTGAATCCCGGCCCCGCGATCGGCATTCCACCGACACCATAGTCAATACCCGAGTCGCCGCTGCTGCTTTGCCCGCGCAAGAACGCTTCAACTAGGTCTTCACTTGCCTCGGCTCCAGTTGTTTCTTCATTTTCCGGAGCGTTTGACAAATCTGAGTTCATGCGAGCTTCCAAAGGGATCATCTATCAGGGTAACCCAATGAATTGTAGTAGACTTCTGGACCGTCACCGCGAGTCGTCTGCTTCATTTATTCTTCTCTTGATAAATGAAGTAGCTATTCAACCCTACCGCTCCAAGAAAGCTCAAGAATGCTAGCCAGTAGCCCATGCCATAGGTTGCGACGATCGGCATGTTCATGGTTGATCCGCCACTTGCTTTTTTTAGCTCACTCGCCAAGTTTGAATCAACGGTCAATTTCAGCACAACTAACATCAAGGCTCCGAGGCTGCCTAATCCTGCTTGCACAATGTATTGCTGAGGCACTGCGATGAATCCAACGGCAATTCCGGCGCAGGCAATCCCGAAGACAATTCCAGCGATCGGGTTACTGGGGACGGATTGAGTTTTAGTGCTGGTTTTGGAACTAGGAAGTCCCATGCTGTCTGCTCTAGGCATTTTAATTTCCTTACCCATAGCAACTTCTATGCCGTTCATTTTCACCAGTTCTATATCGCCGCCGCTCATGGGATTTTGGCAAGAGATGGAGATGAAAGGCATGAAAAAGCAGAGGACAACCAATGCGAATAATGCTGGAGAAACTTTTGAAATGGGAGCTTGTGTAGCCATAGGTCTCAATAGTCTCAATTTGTTCAGGTTTTTCTCATAGTTCCCGGAATATATATAATTCTCGCAACATAACTGTCAAATGCAAAAAAACATAACTCTATCTCAGAAGATTAATGTTTAAGGAAAGGGCTTTCTAGGGAAGATCTCCAAACTGATTGCGGTAGCGATCGATTTCTGATTGGGCTTGGTTAAGTTGGTTTTCTAGTTCTTGCGATCGGTCTTCTAGTTCTTGCGATCGGGTTTGCTCTAGTAATAATCTCGCTTGCTCTAATGTGAGTTCATCCTGAAGGTGTTGGGCTTTATTTCGGAGTTCTAAGGGAATCAGCAACTTTTCACCGTTGTCTAATCGATAAAACGAAATCAAGGCTCCTGAAACTTCTAATCGCAGACCGAGGGCTTGGCTTTCAGACCCTGCAATCGGCACATAGGTTTCGTCCACTAACCGATAGCCCCGAAGTTTTTCCTCAATCCATTGCCCCTTTGGATCAAATTGCCAATATTCTTCAATTCCGATCTGTGCATAAAGGTCTTTCTTAAAGCCTTCATCTTTGTCACGAGTTCCGGGAGATGTCACTTCAAACACGACCCTCGGAATTTCTCCCTCGTCCCAAATCTTGTAACTATCCCGACTTCCTGGCTCCACGCCAAAAATCACCATGACATCCGGTGCGCATTTGAGTCGTGGGAATCCTTGCGAGTAGTAGAGAAATTGATTGCCTAAAACACAGGCTTGAATGTCTTCAAGATATTGTCGCAAAACTTCAATAGTGATCAAAATAACGTAGAGATGGTCAAAGGTTTCGGCCACGGGTGTTCCATCCCCAGAAGGATAATTAATGGATTGGGGTGTGATGGTGGGTGGGGTGACGATCGTGGCCATAAATCCCTCGGTTGCGGTTCTTGGGTTCATTGTACAAAATCTTGACTTAATCCGATCGGCCCACCATCGTAAAACCAGCCCAATCTTGAGGGTTTGGATATTCTTTCATTGTTATTTACTTAACTAGACGTTCACCGACTCACAATGCCTGACCATTGTGCTTTTTTGCGGGTTTGACGGCGATAGGAAAAGAAATTCACGGGATCAGCATAAGTGCAATGGGGCGCGATCGCAATCTGCTCATCTGCTAGTCCCAATTGCTCTAATTGCAACGCATTTACCCGTCTTACATCCAATCGCACTTTTCCCGGTTCAGCATCATGCAAAATCGGTGAATTATGAATGTCTTTCAACTGTTCAATCGCACTCTCCAACGACTCCTGTGCCAAACGAGGCGCGATCGTCACTGCCGTTTCAAAGCCCACTGCATCATTCACCTGATACACCTCACCCCGAATTGCTGGCCCCATGGCAACGCGTAAATCTTCGAGTTTTGAACCTTGAGCTAACAATCGATCGATCGCCGTGGGGACAATTTTTTGCGCTGTTCCCCGCCAACCTGCATGAACCGCTGCGACTTTCCCCGATCGCCGATCGCCAATCAACACAGGAGTACAGTCCGCCGTACAGACCCATACGGCTTGGTTTGAGGCTTCAGAAATCACACCATCGCCATCATTGAGGTTGTCATCGTGGTGCGGCTGGTTCAGTTCTGATGGTGCTAAGACAATGTTCCCGTGAACTTGCTTGACGCGATAAGCTGAGGCTTCTGGATATAATTGCGCAGTTAATTTCAAGGGTGTCGTAGGTGAAAATTGTTGGGTAAACCAACCATGTTGCCACTTATCTAAAAGACTACAAGTTAGATAAGGCAAGTTGTTCCAGGTTTGCCATTGCCAGGTTTCCATCGATATTGCCTTGATTAAATTAAAGAAATCACTCTCAGTATTATGCAGAACCGATCGCCGATTTGCCCTTTTTCATGAAGCTCATGGCCGAATTCAACTGCAAAATGACCAAAGCCTTCATCAGATTTTCTTACCGATCATCCGGTTCTGTCCGTACAGTGGGGAATGAAGAGAAAGAACTGCTATGTTTTTGGTCTAGTTTTAGACTCCATGATATTCTCTAGTTGATTCCTAGTCAATAACCTACTACGTATAATCCCGATCGTTAATGATACGTTTGCCACAGGATAATCCAATTGTGCGATCGTGGTGTTTTCATAATTTCATCACTTACCCTGTGATTCTCGCATCTTATTTAATTCAACTAGTCGATCCCCTACCCTAAAATTTTCATGACTTCTCCTAAGCTGCCCTCCCAATCCCTGTCCAAAATTCGATCTCTGCCCATTGAATCCCGATCGACCCATATCCCGATCGTTCTATGGTCCCGTCGAGTCAGTTTGGCTCTGTTATCTCCCATTGGATTGGGATTGGTTAGTTTGGGGTTGATGTCTGTTCCGATCGCCCAAGCTCAAACCACGGGCACCGACATCAAATTACTGGAGCCATCAGGACTTGCGGCAGTGCAGACTCCTAATCCGATCGAGTCCACTAAATCGACCGTAGCCCCGTCCGTTGCACCACATGAAGTTGTTGAAGCTGAAGTGGAGCCAATGGCACCTGTTGCAAGTGTTAAGTCAGCGTCTAAGGCTCCGGAATCCATTATTTTTTCCGATCGAACCTCCGGCTGTGACACCACTGTGGCTTGGGGGGCTGCCGTCGGAAATTTCTGTAAATCCAAACCTCCGGCTTTCGTAGCAACTCCGCATCCCACTGAATTAGTTGAGGCACCGGAATTAGTTGAGGCACCAGAGTCTATTGCCGCTGAAGCCAGTGATCTAACTCCTGAACCCGAATCCGAATCAAGCGCCGCCCATTGGGGACCGATTAGTGTCGATCGGCAAGGGATTCAATTCTCTCCTCCAGATGTTCTCAAGCCCTACTTTAATGGCAATCTAAAACTCCCTAAGATGCCCAGCTTGTCGAGTCTGGGAATGATGTTCCCTCTGGCGCTTCCTTCGCCAATTACATCCTTGTTTGGCTGGCGGATCCACCCGATTTTCGGTGATCAGCGGATGCATACTGGGATCGACATCGCAGCTCCGTTAGGAACACCTGTAATTGCCGCGTTGACGGGTAAGGTTTTGCTAGCTGACTTTCTAGGTGGTTACGGTATAACTGTCGCACTAGAGCATGGTCAAGGAAGCCAACAGACCCTCTATGCCCATCTTTCGGAACTCTTTGTTAAACCGGGGCAAGTAGTTGAAAAGGGCGCAGTTATTGGTCGTGTTGGGACAACTGGAAATTCCACTGGGCCACATCTCCATTTTGAACTTCGTCAGCAATTGCCTGATGGTTCATGGATTGCCCAAGATGCTGGGTTACAGATTGAAGTAGCGCTCAAGGATCTCAATCAATCACTTAAAGTCGCCAACCTTCCCCAGACTCCATCGGTTTCACTGCAAGCTCAGCTTCAGCAGGTGCCACAGCCGCAACAGATAGCTCAGGCATCGACTATATTTTTGCCGCTGAAAGCCCAGTCTGCGATCGTGAAATTATCCAAGGTGAACGTACTCAAAGCTCCTGTAGAAATGCCTGCAATGCTTCAATCTAAACAAATGAAAACGGGCCAGACTCCTTAGCGAAATCAATCAACTCTGTAAGTCAGGAAATAAAGATGGACAAAGTTACATCTATTCGGTACTGTTGTACACTGTTGCAGTTTTTGCAGCGATCGCTTCTTCCCGCCCACCCTTGCAGTGCTACAGTGCTTAATTTAATTTAGGCGCAATTAGTAGTTATGTGTAGCGAGGGTTCGCAACCAATAGCTGAGTGGAAGTAGCAACGATGACTCCTTTTCGATTTGGAAACTGTCTTTTCATTGCAATTTCGATTGTTCTGTGAGTTCAAGTCTGGATTGAGACCCAGTTGGAGTGATGATGCATTTGAGTTGTGATGACTTGTCTGTAACCATGCCTCAGAAGTGGAGTGATTAAGGCGCACTAGTTAATTGTCTTTTAGGATACTCAAAGATGTATATTGGTGTGCGATCGATTCTTAGATTGATTCTGTCTTGTATAGAATTAACTGTGCGATCGGTCAAACTGTACTGTCCAGAACATGTTGAGCGATATTCGTTTCCAACCGCTGTTCACTACGGGATGTAATTAGTAAGGGAGACCCGACTATCGTGTCTGTTGGAATTTTAGGGACAAAGCTTGGGATGACTCAAGTCTTTGACGAACTCGGGAGAGCAATCCCCGTAACGGTGATTCAGGCTGGACCATGCCCAATCACGCAGATCAAAACAAAGGAAACGGATGGCTATACAGCGATTCAGTATGCCTATGGTGACATCAAGGTAAAGAACTTGAGTAAGCCAGAACTTGGACATTTGAAGAAGTCGGAATCCGCTCCGCTTCGTCACTTGACCGAAGCCCGCTTACAGGACGTTTCGGAGTACCAACTCGGACAAGCCCTGACGGTTGAACAGTTCTCTGTTGGTCAATTGATCGATGTAGCTGGACACACGATCGGTCGTGGTTTTTCCGGTTATCAAAAGCGCCACAACTTCGCACGCGGTCCCATGTCCCACGGTTCTAAAAACCATCGTGAGCCTGGTTCGACGGGTGCAGGTACGACTCCGGGTCGGGTTTATCCTGGTAAGAAAATGGCAGGTCATTATGGCGACGAGCAAGTCACCATCAAACGACTGCACATCATTCGTTTGGATACTGAGCGCAATTTGATTTTGGTCAAAGGTGCTGTTCCTGGGAAACCTGGTACGTTGCTGAAGATTGTTCCAACCAATAGTGTGGGCAAACGATAGGCGTAGTACGACCGGGAAAATCTTAGGAGTAGAGAAGAACAATGGCTGAATGTATTGTAAAAGATTGGCAAGGCGCTGAAAAAGGCAAAGCCGAGCTAGATCTAAGAGTTGCAAAGGAAGAAACGGCATCAGCCGTCGTCCACCGCGCATTGGTTCGTCAACTGGCAAACCAGCGTCAAGGGACAGCTTGTACCAAAACCCGCGCAGAAGTGAGCGGTGGTGGTCGTAAGCCTTGGAAACAGAAAGGAACAGGTCGTGCTCGTGCTGGGTCTAACCGTTCTCCGCTCTGGCGCGGTGGTGGTGTCATTTTTGGACCTAAACCACGCGACTACAGCATCAAGATGAACCGTAAGGAACGTCGTTTGGCATTGCGGACTGCGTTCCAAGGCCGTGTTGCTGATTTGATTGTTGTTGAAGATTTTGGTGCGAACCTAGATCGTCCTAAAACCAAAGATATGCTTGCAGCATTTTCTCGGTGGGGCGTTGTCGCTGGGGCGAAAGTCTTGGTAATCTTGGCCGATCGTGACGAAAATGCATACCTCTCGCTTCGTAACGTCGCAGGTGTCAAGGTAATTACGTCCGGCAACTTAAACATGTTTGATCTATTGAATTCAGATCAAATTGTTGTAACGGCATCAGCGATCGACAGCATTAAGGAGGTTTACGGTGACGACTAGTACGACAGACCTGCGGGCGCTTGCGGACTTGATCCGTCGCCCAATCATCACGGAAAAAGCAACGATCGCGCTGGAAAATAACCAGTTCACGTTTGAAGTGAATCCGAAGGCCAAAAAGCCTGAAATTAAAGCCGCCATTGAATACTTGTTCAAGGTGAAAGTGGTGGGAATTAGCACCATGAACCCTCCTTACAAGAAAAAGCGCGTTGGTAAGTTTTTGGGTCGTAAGCCTCACTACAAAAAAGCCATCGTGACCTTGGCTGAAGGCGATTCGATTGCATTATTCCCAGAGTCGTAGAGTTTTAGAGCCGTTCTCTTAAGTCTTCATCTCAAACATTCTGTAATCCATTCGTAGTTAGTAAGGAGTTAAGTCATGGGTATTCGGATTTATCGCCCTACGACCGCAGGAACTCGCGATCGTAGTGTGGCTGATTTCGTCGAAATCACCAAGAGTGAGCCTGAGAAATCTCTCACCATGCGGGTCCACCGCAACAAAGGCCGTAACAACCGAGGCGTTATTACTTGTCGCCATCGCGGTGGCGGTCACAAACGCATCTATCGGATGATCGACTTCCGTCGTGATAAGAAAGGCATTCCCGCCAAAGTCGCAGCCATTGAGTACGATCCGAACCGGAACGCACGCATCGCTCTTCTGTTCTATCAGGACGGCGAAAAGCGTTACATCCTTCATCCCGTCGGACTGCAAGTCGGTGCAACGGTGATCTCGGCGGATACCGCTCCCTTTGAAATCGGTAACACGATGCCATTGTCGGCGATTCCGTTGGGAACCACCGTTCACAACGTCGAACTGTATCCTGGCCGTGGTGGTCAAATGGTGCGATCGGCTGGTGCTGGCGCTCAGGTTTCGGCTAAAGATGGCGATTACGTCACCTTGAAGCTTCCCTCGACTGAAGTTCGCTTAATTCGTAAAGAATGTTTGGCGACGATTGGTCAAGTGGGTAACACCGAGCATCGCAACATCACCTTGGGCAAAGCAGGTCGGACCCGTCATAAAGGTCGCCGTCCTCAAGTTCGGGGTAGCGTCATGAACCCTTGCGATCACCCTCATGGTGGTGGTGAAGGTCGTGCGCCGATCGGACGCTCTGGGCCTGTTACTCCTTGGGGTAAGCCGACTCTGGGTAAAAAGACTCGGAACAAGAAAAAACTCAGCAGCGCATACATTGTTCGTCGTCGCCGTAAGTCGTCCAAGCGCGGACGCGGCGGTCGTGAGTCCTAGAATCTAAAGGGAGAAACCTTAAATGTCTCGTTCTCTAAAGAAAGGTCCTTTTGTCGCAGATCATCTCCTACGTAAAGTAGAAGCGGCTCGTGCCAAAAATGACAACTCGGTGATCAAAACCTGGTCCCGAGCGTCCACAATCCTGCCCCAAATGATCGGTATGACGTTCGCAGTTCACAATGGCAAAATCCATGTGCCTGTCTTCGTCAACGAGCAGATGGTCGGTCACAAGCTAGGTGAATTCTCACCTACGCGGACCTTCCGGGGACATGGTGCTGATAAGAAAGCGCGTCGCTAAACTGGAGGCTAAGTTATGGCAGTTGCACTGAAATCTAACGAAGCGATCGCGAGCGCCATGTATATCCGCATGTCGCCTCGCAAGGTTCGCCGGGTTCTCGACCAAGTTCGAGGCCGTTCATACCGAGAAGCACTAATTATTCTCGAATTCATGCCCTATCGTGCCTGCGAACCGATTATTAAGGTTCTCAGATCTGCGGTAGCGAATGCAGAAAACAACATGGGTCTGAACCGATCGTCCCTTATGGTGTCCCAGGCTTATGCCGACATGGGTCCATCTCTGAAGCGATTCCGCCCTCGGGCACAGGGCCGCGCCTTCCAAATCCGCAAACCGACGTGTCACATCACAATTACTGTGGCTCCCGGCGCAGAAGCAGAAGAAGCTTAGTCCTTAACGGATTCGTCCTTAACGTATTAATCAGAGAGAACAACCCCAATGGGACAGAAAATTCACCCCACAGGCTTACGCCTCGGAATTACCAAAGAACACCGTTCACGGTGGTATGCGGATTTCAGTCGTTACCCTGCTTTGCTCCAAGAAGACTACAAAATTCGCCACTTCTTCACGAAGAATCCCCTCAAGTTGTCTAACTTGAACAAACCTGGGATTTCCGACATTCGGATTGAGCGGAAAGCGGAACAAGTAGACATCGAAGTTCGCACCTCTCGTCCCGGCGTAATTGTCGGACGGGGTGGCGCAGGCATCGAAGAACTACGCCTTCGCCTTCAAACCTTGCTCGGTGGTTCCAAGCAAGTCCGCATTAATGTCGTCGAAGTTGCCCGCGTTGATGCAGATGCTGCATTGATTGGCGAGTATATCGCCGAGCAACTCGAACGTCGGGTTTCCTTCCGTCGGGTTGTGCGTCAAGCCATTCAACGTGCTCAGCGTGCTGGCGTGTTGGGTATCAAAATTCAAGTGTCTGGTCGTTTAAACGGTGCAGAAATTGCCCGTCCTGAATGGACCCGTGAAGGCCGAGTTCCCTTGCATACACTGCGAGCGGACATCGACTATTGCCAATGCACCGCACAAACTATCTACGGAACCTTGGGTCTGAAGATTTGGGTGTTTAACGGTGAGATCATTCCGGGACAAGAACTGGTGGAAGCAGCCGCTCCCCAGCAACGGCCCCGTCGTGGCGGTAATCAACGCCGTAAGTTTGAAGATCGATCTAACGAAGGCTAATCAAGATGTTAAGTCCAAGAAGAACAAAATACCGTAAGCAACAGCGCGGTCGGATGAAGGGATTGGCCAGTCGCGGTTGTGATCTCAACTTCGGTGAGTTTGGTTTACAAGCGACCGAATGCTGTTGGATTACGTCCCGCCAGATTGAAGCGAGTCGTCGTGCGATGACCCGTCATATCAAACGGGGCGGCCAAATCTGGATTCGTATTTTCCCAGACAAGCCCGTAACGGCCCGCCCTGCTGAAACCCGGATGGGTTCTGGTAAAGGTGCGCCTGAATATTGGGTGGCCGTGGTAAAACCCGGTCGCATCATGTTCGAAATCGGTGGAGTGGCTGAAGATATTGCTCGCGAAGCGATGCGATTGGCTCAGTTCAAACTTCCTATCAAGACCAAATTTGTTGTTCGTCCCACTCCTGCGGCTACGGAGGAGTCTTAATAAACTATGTCTCTTCCTAAGATTGCAGATTCACGGAAACTCAATGACCAAGAGCTTGAAGCTCGGGTCTTGGAACTAAAACGTCAACTTTTTGACCTTCGGTTTAAGAAAGGCACTCGCCAGTTGGACAAGCCCCACCAGTTCAAACATATTCGGCATGAGATCGCTCAATTGCTGACGGTTGAACGAGAGCGGCAAATCACAGCAGTTGAAGCGGAGTAATTAAACCCATGGCAGTCAAACAGAGAGTTGGTGTCGTTGTGAGCGACAAAATGGATAAAACCGTTGTTGTGGCGATTGAAAGCCGCACCACCCATCCGAGATACGGCAAAATCGTAGTTCGGACCAAGCGGTATAAAGCTCACGACGAAGAAAATAAATGTAAAATCGGCGATCGCGTCCGAATCCAGGAAACTCGCCCGCTCAGTCGCTCTAAGCGCTGGAACGTGGCAGACATCCTAACCGTTTCACAAGGCTAGAGGTTTAGTCATGATCCAACAGGAAAGTTATCTGAATGTGGCAGACAACAGCGGTGCCCGGAAGCTAATGTGCATCCGAGTCATCGGTGGTGGAAACCGTCGTTACGCTGGTGTTGGCGACATTATTGTCGCTGTTGTTAAAGACGCAACGCCTAACATGAGCATCAAAAAATCTGATGTTGTTAAAGCTGTCGTTGTTCGGACCCGTCACACGGTTCGCCGGGACAGCGGAATGAGCATTCGGTTTGATGATAATGCCGCTGTCATCATCAACCCCGATGGCAACCCAAAAGGCACTCGCGTCTTCGGACCTGTGGCTCGTGAATTGCGCGACAAGAACTACATGAAAATCGTGTCTCTTGCTCCGGAGGTTCTTTAAGCCATGCCAAAGGTACATGACAAAACAGCGAAAACAGCCAAAAAGTTGCATGTGAAATCCGGTGACACCGTAATGGTGATTGCAGGACATAGCAAAGGCACGATCGCGGAAGTCATCAAGGCCATCCCTAGTGAAAACCAGGTGATTGTCAAGGGTGTGAATATGCAGACCAAACACGTCAAGCCCCAGGGCGAAGGCGAAACCGGACGCATTGACATCGCGGAAGCGCCCATCCATGCGTCCAATGTCCAACTTTATTCCACCAAAGAAAGCACTGTGAGCCGCGTTGGTTCTGCGATCAAGGATGGTAAAAAAGTGCGGATTCTTAAGAAGACTGGTGAGATTCTGGATTAATTTCCGGATTCAATCTCAAGACTTCTATCAATCATTAGCTATCCCTGACCAAGCCCAGGGAAAGGATTCACACCCATGACTCAGCGTTTAAAAACGGTCTATAACGAGACCGTTGTTCCAAAATTAATGGAACAATTCAGTTATACAAATATTCACCAAGTTCCCAAGCTGACTAAAATCAGCATTAACCGGGGATTGGGTGAAGCGTCTCAAAATGCTAAGGCATTAGAAGCGTCCATCAAGGAAATCTCAACCATCACTGGACAACGCCCCGTCGTTACCCGTGCTCGGAAGGCGATCGCAGGCTTTAAAATCCGCGAAGGAATGCCCGTTGGGATGATGGTTACATTGCGCGGTGAGCGGATGTATGCCTTCCTCGATCGGTTTGTTAACTTAGCATTGCCCCGCATTCGCGATTTTCGTGGGGTTAGCCCCAAGAGCTTCGACGGACGAGGCAACTACACGATTGGTTTGCGCGAGCAGCTTATCTTCCCGGAAGTTGAGTATGACAACGTAGATCAAGTTCGCGGGATGGATATTTCAATCATCACCACGGCAAATTCGGACGAAGAAGGTCGGGCCTTGCTGAAGGAATTCGGAATGCCCTTCCGCGAGAATTAATCGGTTCATCGAGAAAATGGCAGCTTATAAAGAGCGCACCCAAGAGGCAAATTAATGGCAGTTAATGACACCATTTCAGACATGTTGACCCGCATTCGTAATGCAGGTCTCGCGCGTCATGAAATCACCAATGTGCCTGCCACCAAGATGACCCGTAGCATTGCAGCGGTTCTCAAGGCGGAAGGATTCATTGGCGAATACGAAGATTCGGGTGAAGGTATTCTGACGAATATCGCTATCACCATCAAATATAAAGGTCGCAATCGCAGTAAACCGCTGATTACGAACCTGAAACGTGTAAGCCGTCCCGGTTTGCGTGTGTATTCAAATTGTAAGGAATTGCCTAAGGTTCTGGGTGGAATTGGGGTCGCAGTGATCTCCACCTCCAACGGCCTTATGACCGATCGCCAAGCCCGTCGGGCAGGTGTCGGCGGCGAAGTTCTCTGTTACGTCTGGTAGATTCGTCATCGAGGTTGATTCAGTATGTCGCGTATTGGTAAGCGTCCGATTCCGGTCCCTGATAAAGTTACGGTGACGATCGAAGGTCAAACCGTAACTGTCAAGGGTCCAAAGGGAGAACTCTCCCGCACATTGCCTCCTGAAGTCGAAATACTTCTAGAAGGCGAAACCGTTCTCGTCAATCGACGGAACGAATCTCGTCCTGCACGTCAGCGCCACGGCTTATGTCGTACGTTGATTGCCAACATGGTTGAAGGGGTCTCTCAAGGCTTCATCAAAAAGTTAGAAATTCAAGGCGTGGGCTATCGTGCTGCGGTTCAAGGCAAAATCTTGAATCTCGCCATGGGGTTTAGCCATCCGGTAAATATCGATCCTCCAGAAGGAATTTCTTTCTTGGTGGAAGGTACAACAAACGTTACCGTCAGCGGAATCGACAAAGAAGTTGTGGGTAACACCGCAGCTCGGATTCGTGCCGTGCGTCCTCCTGAGCCTTACAAGGGCAAAGGAATTCGTTATGCTGGCGAAATCGTCCGAAGAAAGGTTGGTAAGACTGGCGGTAAGAAAAAATAAATCATGAAAGCAAGAAGTCGCAAAGAATTAACTCAGCGTCGTCACTCTCGGATTCGTCGCGCCCTGTCTGGAACGGCTGAACGTCCCCGGATGGCGGTGTTCCGATCGAATCAGAACATTTATGTTCAAGTGATCGATGATGTTTCGCACAGCACTCTAGTTTCAGCATCTACTGTTGATCCTGAGATTAAAGGCAAGCTTGAATTGGGTTCTAACTGCTCCGCAGCAGTAGAAGTCGGCAAGCTGATTGCATCTCGTGCGAAGGCAAAGGGCATTGCACAGGTTGTATTCGATCGTGGTGGGAATCTCTACCATGGTCGGGTGGCAGCTTTGGCAGACGCGGCCCGTGAAGGCGGTTTAGATTTCTAAAAGAGGATAAAATGGCTAAAGGTCGTAAGAATACCAAAGCCCGCGAAGAGAAATCTGAATGGCAAGAACGGGTTGTACAAATCCGTCGAGTCACGAAGGTTGTCAAGGGCGGTAAGAAACTAAGTTTCCGGGCGATCGTTGTCGTCGGTAACGAAAAAGGTCAAGTCGGCGTGGGTGTCGGCAAGGCTAGTGACGTGATTGGCGCGGTTAAGAAAGGTGTTGTTGATGGTAAGAAGCATCTCGTTGAAGTGCCTCTAACTAAATCCAGCTCCATTCCTCACCCCACAACAGGTCGTTCCGTTGGTGCGAAAGTGCTAATGCGTCCGGCTGCTCCGGGTACCGGAGTAATTGCTGGGGGCGCGGTTCGGACTGTTTTGGAAATGGCAGGTGTGAAAAACATCCTTGCGAAGCAACTGGGTTCAAATAATCCGTTGAATAATGCTCGCGCTGCTTTAGAAGCACTCGAAACCCTCCGCACCTTCCAGCAAGTTGCAGACGAGCGCGGCATTACCCTTCAGCAACTGTACTCCTAGAGGTAATCCCCCATGAGAATCGCTGATGCACAGCCCCAAGAGGGTTCTACTAAGCGCGGTCGTCGCGTAGGCCGTGGTATTGCTGCCGGACAAGGCGCAAGCTGCGGATTTGGAATGCGCGGTCAAAAATCCCGATCGGGTCGTCCGACTCGCCCTGGATTTGAAGGTGGTCAAACGCCTTTGTATCGCCGCTTGCCAAAATTGAAGGGCTTTACCATAGTCAATCACAAGGAATTCACCATCATCAATTTGGATGATCTGGAAGGACTTGCAGCAACGTCTGAAGTCACTCTAGCTAGCCTTTTAGAAGCCGGAATTCTAACTCAGAATGACGGTCCTCTTAAAGTGTTGGGTGGTGGTGAACTCAAAATAGCGCTTACGGTTAAAGCTGCTGCATTTACTAAAAGTGCAAAGGCTTCGATCATTGCTGCTGGCGGAACCTGTGAAGTGGTTTAGTTTGAATCCTGATTTGGGATAAAACAATAAGGGGCGTTCTTGATAAAAGAACGTCCCTTAGTTTTGTTAAAACGGCATAAAATCTTAGAATGAACCGTACTTCAAGGAGTTTACTCAATGGTCGTCAATCGCGATAAAGCTCCCACCGCGCAAGAAACGTTGCTTCAAATGGTTCAGTCTCCTGCACTGCGGAGTAGATTGCTTGTGACCATTGGTCTGCTTGTTTTACTGCGTCTCGGTATTTTTATTCCTATTCCAGGTATTAATCGAGCCGCATTCGCTGCCAGTCTAAGCAACAATGCCGCGCTGGGATTTCTCGATCTCTTTGCTGGGGGCGGTTTGAAAGCATTGGGCGTGTTTGCGCTAGGGATTATTCCTTACATCAATGCGTCTATCATCATTCAACTTCTCACGGCTGCTATTCCTTCCCTTGAAGATTTACAGAAGAATGAAGGCGAGGCCGGACGGCGAAAAATTTCCCAGCTCACCCGCTATTTAGCTGGAGGATGGGCAGTCATTCAAAGTACTTTGCTGACGGTCGGACTACTTGGCGGGTTAAGCGGAGCCAGTGGTTTTGTTTACAGTCCTGGTCCTTGGTTTGTTATACAGACAGTCCTAACTTTGACAGCCGGATCAATGTTTGTGATGTGGGTCTCTGAGTTGATAACTGAACGAGGAATCGGTAATGGAGCCTCGTTACTGATTGCGCTCAACATTGTTTCCAGTTTGCCGGGGAACCTCGGTAAAACCTTGGAACTTGCCCAAAGCGGCAACCAAGAGCGACTGGGCGGTGTTTTAATTGTCTTGATTGTCTTCTTGGCCATGGTGTTTGGGATTGTTTTTGTCCAAGAAGCGATGCGGCGGATTCCAATTCTGATTGCTAGACGACAAATTGGGCGAGTCCAGGCCAACGACAAAAGCAGCTATCTTCCCTTGAGACTCAATCAGGGCGGTGTGATGCCAATTATTTTTGCATCTTCTGTCTTGAGCTTGCCGTCGTTTTTGGGAGGATCGTTAAATAATCCTGCCATCAGTAATTTCATTGGGAACTATCTGCGCCCCGCGACGATTTCCTATGATTTGGTTTACTTCGCGATGATCCTATTTTTTAGCTATTTTTATGCTTCTCTCGTGGTTCCCCCCGACTAGTTGGAAAAAAACCTTAATAAATTGGGCGCCACCATTCCTGGTGTGCGCCGGGGGCAAGACACGACTCGGCAC
>JAJAYH010000177.1 GCA_026786325.1 Alkalinema sp. CAN_BIN05
ACCGGGACCGTTCACCTCTGACTTGTCTACATAGCCCATGATGTTGAGGTAGCCCACCGGAATTTCCAATAGCTTGAGATAGGGATTCGTTCTCTGGAAGTTCATGGTTTATACCGCTTTTGAAAGTTTATACTGCTCTTGAAAAACTACAGGTTGTGTTTTGTCGAAGATAGGAATCAAATACCAAAGCAATGTTTCGGATTAACGATCGTCCAGCCGAGGTCACTTCGATGTAACTGTTTCATTGGAAAAACCTACTTGGAAGCCTAATTGGGAGGCTGCTGTTGCGGATGGAGCAATGGAATGCGTCATGATGGGGGGATGGGGATGGATAACTGAACTCACCTTGCCTGAATTTACGATCGTAGACAAGTCAGTTACCAACCCGACGCTATAGTTACCAGAAGTAAAGCATCAGTATCAATACAGGCGTTGCGCCATTTCTAAAGAATTGTTGAAATTGTCAGAGATGTTGAGGATGAGTAGCATTTATGTTTGATGTTAGCCAATGTTCAGAAATTCAATGTCCAATTCAATTTGTTATCGGTTTGTTGGGCAATAAATGGTCAATTCTAATTCTGCGGGAGTTGTTTGGCGGCGATCGACGGACCCACGAATTGCTCGCGGCGGTTCCGGGTATTAGTACAAAAGTCTTAACGCAACGCCTCCGCGAGTTGGAAGCTCATGGCATCGTCGATCGGCGCGTCTATGCGGAGATTCCGCCCCGTGTAGAGTATTCGCTGACGGCCAAAGGTCGCCAAATTCAGCCCGTGATGGTTTCGCTGCATCAAGTCGGATCTCAATGGTTAGCACAGGAGAGCTGTCTGTGTCCGATGGTTTCTAATGATGTCTGAAGTCTGGCTTAGAAGAACTGTTTTGATCTGTCGTCGATTATCGAAAATTTGCTCTTAACAAAAAAGATGCCGATCGTATTGGAATATCCAAAGTACGATCGGCATCTGTCTATATGGCTTTTGCCTCTAAGCAATCAAGACCTTTCGGCATTTGATTGTTTAGTTAAATCGGATACGTCAATAGATCTGGGAGGATCAGATTGATCTCGATCAACATCACAGCCGTTGCGCTGATTAACACCATAATCAACACAGGAGCGCTGGAGAGAAAACTTTTCATGAGACAAGCCTCTAAACAAGAAAATAATACAGACTAAACCCGATCGCCAAGATGACTAGCGAGGTGAAACGGTGATTTCGCCGTCTTTCGCTACCAACTTGCCGGATGTGAATTCACCAAAAGCCGCTAAAGGCCAAGTAAATCCGCTGAGCATACACTTGATCGCCAAAGGAACATCAATAGTGATTTCCTTCGCTTCAGGGTTAGACCCTTTCTGAATCGCTTGTAGATAAGCACGACCGACCCAACCAATCCAGCCCGCAATGTATAAAAACATGATGCCGGGGATGATGAACTGGCCAGCATAAGCTGGGTTATCCACAATCAAATGAGGCAATCCTTCTGGACCACAAAGCAAACCTGCTTTGGAGTATTGCTCGTAGCGGCGCATGGCCGTCGGGCTTTCAGAAGCCTTCATTCGGGTGGCAAACGCCTCGGATTGACCGCAAGGCGTGAGATTATCATAAAGCGCTTGGGCTGGAGCTGTTTCCACGAACCCAAACCACAAAAGCACTGCTAGAACGATCGCAAACAAACGTCGCATGGAATTCCTTCCCTCTACAAAAAAGGTTTGAAAAAACTGGGCATCTTGCTTGGCCCGTAAAGGGTTACGCTAAAATAAATCCAGAAATTCCCACCCAAACGCTACCAGCATAATGGCGACAGTACTTGCGATCGAAACAAGTTGTGACGAAACAGCCGTGTCTATCGTTAAGAACCGTGAAGTTCTTAGCGATATTGTTGCAACTCAGATTGATATTCACCGTATTTATGGAGGAGTTGTGCCCGAAGTGGCCTCTCGCCAGCACCTTGAAGGTGTAAATATTGCAATCGATCAAGCGCTTTCTCAGTCAGGATTGCAGTGGAGCAGTATTGATGCGATCGCCGCCACCTGTGCGCCGGGACTTGTGGGTGCGCTTTTGGTTGGGCTGATGGCTGCGAAAACCTTGGCCCTGGTGCATCGTAAGCCGTTCCTGGGTGTTCATCACTTAGAAGGACATATCTATGCGTCGTACCTCAGCGACCCAACTCTAGAACCACCCTTTCTTTGCCTGCTAGTGTCGGGCGGCCATACCAGCTTGATTGCGGTGCGGGAATGTGGGCACTATGACATTTTGGGTCAGACGAGGGATGATGCGGCTGGGGAAGCGTTTGACAAAGTGGCGCGGTTGTTGAAGCTGGGCTATCCTGGCGGGCCGGAAATCGATCGGCTCTCTAACGTCGGCAACCCAAAAGCTTTCCCCTTGCCCGAAGGCCGAATTTCACTGCCTGAGGGCGGATTTCATCCCTATGATGCGAGTTTTAGTGGATTAAAAACAGCAGTACTTCGATTAACTCAGACGCTTGAAGCAACAGGAGAGCCTTTACCGGTGGCCGATATTGCCTCAAGTTTTCAGTTCACGGTAGCGAAAGCATTGACCAAGCGAGCGATTAAATGTGCATTGAATGAAGGCTTAAAGACGATCGCAATTGGCGGTGGTGTGGCGGCAAATAGTGGATTACGATCGCAATTACAAGCGGCGGCGAGTCCCCACGGTATCCGAGTTGTTTTTCCACCCTTAAAATATTGCACCGATAATGCAGCCATGATTGCTTGTGCGGCGGCAGAACATTTTGATCTGGGTCATCGATCGGATTTGGGTTTGGGGGCACGGTCGAGAATGCCTGTTTCCCAAGTTATGGATCTCTATCACTCAGAGATTTCCCGATCAAAATTGGAACCTAATCCCTGCCCCACCACCACACTGTCGTAAGTTCCAGTTCTAATAATCTTGCCCGAATCCATCTGATAAACCCGATCGCAATGCTTAATCGTAGTTAAACGATGAGCAATAATAATTTGCCCACCCGTTGACGCTGGCCACCAGAAAGCCGTATTCCCAGTTCGCCCACTACAGTAAAGGTGATCAAAAATGATTCCATAAAGTAGCATAGCAAACAGTAAAACGAATTAAATGACGATCTCGAAATGCCATATCGTTTAAATTCCCGATCGATCTGCTGCTCAAAATGTGGCTCAACTACCAAGATGCCTCAGATTAAGAAAACCCGGAACCATAGATAAATCAAGACTCATTTATTCATGGTCTACAGGCAGCGATGACGATCGGGGTATCCAGCTTCATCATGTCGCTTCTACTTACCACATTTCCCCCCCCAGGCCAATATGGATTGGAAGCGCTTGTTTTGGGTTGGGAATTTTGCCGATCGTAGTTCAATTGCTTCATCTTATCTTTAAACTTAGGCAAGTTAAATGAGATCTTAGGTTAGAGGCCATTCATAAATTGATCCTTACTCTAGAGTTAGTCTAGATTGTAATTTTTCTGCCATATGAATCAGCTTCTTTCCATGGTCGCCAATTCTTATCGTTTTTGTCCATCGTCCAAAAATGGCGATCGAACTAATAGGCGTTTGATGAAATTCCGCTCTATTGCCCTAATACTAGGGTTGAGTGGCGGCTGGATGATGCTGACAATCGACGAGATCCCCACTTCATTTCTCCCTTCAACTCGTTTCGACAGCAGCACCATTACCGCCATTCAAGAGGAAGATGACACACTCGGTCCCGGCGATCGAATAAACGTTGATGTCTTAAAAGCACCTCAGTACAACACGCTGGATACTCAGGTTCTCGTCGATGGCACCCTTAGCTTTGTTCAAGTTGGGCGATTATCGGTACAGGGAATGACGATCGCCGAAGCCGCCGTCTCCTCCGATCGGATTCGGGTCAATGTAATTGGTGAAATCGAAAAACCGGGATTACTAGAACTGCCCCCCGAGGTTCCGTTGACAAGAGCAATTGTGCCCGCTGCTGGCTTTAACCGCCGTGCCGATCGAAAAACGGTTGAATTGATTCGTCTCAATCCAGATGGCAGCGTTTTGAAACGGGATATTCTGGGCAACTTTGCCTATCAAGGTAGGAATCTCCAATTTGGTCTCGCCGATTCCCGTGAATGCACAGGCGACTATCAAAAACGCAAATGCTTACACTAGAAAAACCCTGCCGTTGTGCGCCTTGTCCCTATGCAAGTTTTGATCTATTCCTATAACTACTACCCTGAAC
>JAJAYH010000178.1 GCA_026786325.1 Alkalinema sp. CAN_BIN05
AAGGATTAGGGTATGCCAGATAAAACTAACTTCTTTCATTATTACGCATTTGTCTGAAATGATCTCATTCTGTGGTATTAATTTGTGATTTACCTGCAACAAATATCGAAGCATAACGTTCCTGCTCACCGGACGTGAATAACCTTCACAATGCAACAATAGCTCGGATTCGTTCCGATGCAGCAGGGTTGTTATGCTGCGTTTCCTATTTAATACGACTATAACCGCTGCATATGGGGAAAAGTATGCCATGAACAGTTAAAAATTCAAGTTCTTCCACAATATATTCAAACAAAAAAAGAGTTAAATTATGAATTATTCAAGAGATAACCGTTCTTATTCTGGATTACTTACGCTATGTTTCTTCACAAGTAGCAAACATTGTCTTCCACGATTAGAAACTCTTATATGGGACTTCAGATTGGCTGTTGGAGATGGTAGCAACTCTATGTCTCCTTTATGAAGAGGTTCGCCAGAGGCTCTTTCAATCAACCCTAATTCACATAAACATGTTAAGCCACTGTGCCGTATAGAATCCTTTGACCTATCAAGTTCCAAAGGATAATCACTTGCCATTTTCTGTAAAAGAGCATAATCTGTCTCATTCATTGCTCTTTTCACAAGGAACGCAACTATTGCTTCGATTTCTGCTTGTTGCTCATCTTGTTTTTTCTTAACATCCTCCAATTCAAATGTCATACCATCTTTGCCAAGCTGTAGCTTTGCCAACCTTTCAATTAATTCTGAGTTGAGGAGAAGAATTGTTGTAAAAATAATGACTTCTGTTTGACCCAGCTTATCTTTATTAACTCGACCCGATAGAACCAAAGATAAATAAGCAATACCAAAGGCAGTAATGAGAAATGATAAAAAAACTCGGGGTCGAAAGCTCATAAATGAAAATATTCTTGTATGTTCCTTCTGTTTCAACAACTTTTATGCCTCTAGGTGCATCTAATTCAGTAATTGTTACGATAATAAACAAGACTATGTTACAGAAATTCAAAGTACTGTATACATAACAACTTTGTAGTAGCTTAGCCCTGAAAGATAACGCATAGCTTTGCAACTATACCACTGCCAAAAACCTGCGGCATAACTATTATTAGGCAGATATTAGGCAGAAACTTTCCGTATATCCACCCTGTAGGGCGAAATGGATAGAAACTTTCCGTATATCCCCCAAGGGTTATCGAGAAACTTTCTTACTATCCTGTCTATGGTCATGTTATGCCGATTCTTTCTCAATATCAACCCCTATGGAAAAGCCACCAAAGAAGCTGCTAGAGCAAGTTAGAGACCAAATTCGCCTAAAACATTACTCTTATCGGACTGAAGACACCTACACTCAGTGGATCCGTCGTTACATTTTGTTTCACAATAAACGTCATCCAAAAGAAATGGGTGTTCCGGAGATTGAAGCGTTTCTCAGTCATCTTGCGGTCGAAGGTAAAGTTGCTGCCTCCACCCAAAACCAAGCCCTCAGCGCTATTTTATTTCTCTATCAACAAGTCTTAAATCAAGAACTAGACGGTCGCGTCAATGCTCTACGCGCCAAACGCCCTGAATATTTGCCCACTGTTCTAACTCCAGAAGAAGTTAATTCTGTCCTATTGCAGATGTCCGGTGTCCATCGGCTGATCGTCCAAATTCTCTATGGCAGTGGACTACGACAAGCTGAATGTCTAGAACTCCGGATTAAAGACCTCGACTTCCAGCAATCACAAATCATCGTTCGATCGGGCAAAGGAGGCAAAGACCGTCTCACCCCCATGCCCAAAAAACTCATCGAACCTCTACAAGACCATCTCCGCATCGTCAAACGCACTCACCAACAAGACTTAGAACGTGGATACGGACAGATTCCACTCCCCTTCGCCCTTGCCAAAAAATACCCCAAGGCCCAACGAGATTGGATTTGGCAATATGTCTTCCCAGCGATCGGCATCAAAAAAGACGATCGACATGAATTCCCCTATCGCCACACCCTTCACCCCAGCGGCATTCAAAAATCTCTTAATCAAGCCCCCCGATTAGCCAACGTCACTAAACACATCAGTTGCTACACGTTTCGCCACAGCTTCGCAACTCATTTACTGGAAAATGGCTACGACATCCGCACCATCCAAGAACTCCTTCGCCACAAAGATGTCAAAACCACCATGATCTACACCCATGTTCTCAATCGCGGTGGACGCGGAGTCATTTGCCCCCCTTTTGATATCGCAAGTTAAACTTTCGAGGGTCAATCGCGATCGTCCACCCAAAGATTACCTTCTGAAACTTTGAACTTGGAATTGCTGTTAATCAAAACTTCCAAGTGTCTGAGAGATACGTTAAGATTAGTTAACACAAGAAAAGCTTGGGATCATCCCATCACCACGGAACAAGGAGAAACGCTCAGTGAATAAACGGTGGAGAAATGCAGGGTTGTACGCACTGCTCGCGATCGTAGTTATTGCGGTCGGAACAGCGTTCTTTGATCGTCAGCCCCCGGCTAAAGAGACTTGGAAATATAGTCAGTTCCTGGACGAAGTTCGTATTGGCCACGTCCAGAAGGTTGCCATCACCAACGATCGGACTCGTGCGATCGTTCAAAAGGAAAATGGCGACAAGGTTCAAATTAATCTTGTCCCCGGCGATCTCGCATTGCTGAAGACCTTAGAAGAGAAAAAGGTTGACGTTTCCGTTTACTCACAGGCCGAAGAAGGTCAACTGATGAAACTGGCGAGCAGCTTGTTTTTTCCTGTTCTTCTGTTGGTGGGACTCTTCTTCTTGTTACGTCGTGCCCAAAATGGTCCCGGCAACCAAGCGATGAACTTTGGTAAATCCAAAGCTCGCGTCCAAATGGAACCCCAAACCCAAGTCACCTTCGGCGATGTCGCTGGAATTGATCAAGCCAAACTGGAATTGGCAGAGGTAGTTGATTTCTTGAAAAATGCAGACCGATTTACTGCGATCGGCGCAAAAATCCCTAAGGGCTGTCTCCTCGTCGGTCCTCCCGGAACAGGTAAAACCTTGCTTGCCAAGGCTGTGGCCGGAGAAGCAGGCGTACCATTCTTCAGCATCTCGGGTTCTGAGTTTGTTGAAATGTTCGTTGGTGTGGGTGCGTCCCGCGTCCGTGATTTGTTTGAACAAGCCAAAGCCAGCGCACCTTGCATCGTCTTCATTGATGAAATTGATGCAGTTGGTCGTCAACGTGGAGCCGGAATGGGCGGCGGAAACGATGAGCGTGAACAGACTCTAAACCAACTCCTGACTGAAATGGATGGTTTCGAGGGAAACACTGGCGTTATCATCATCGCGGCGACTAACCGTCCTGATGTATTGGATTCGGCATTGCTTCGTCCTGGTCGTTTCGATCGACAAGTCACCGTCGATCGTCCTGATTATGCGGGCCGTTTGCAAATCCTTAATGTCCATGCTCGTGGCAAAACCATTGGTAAGGATGTCGATCTCGATCGCATCGCCCGTCGGACTCCAGGGTTCACAGGTGCAGATCTTTCTAACTTGCTCAACGAATCTGCAATCTTGGCGGCTCGTCGTAACTTGACCGAAATTTCTATGGATGAAGTGAACGATGCGATCGATCGTATCCTCGCTGGTCCAGAGAAAAAAGATCGAGTCATGGGCGAACGTCGCAAAGAATTGGTTGCCTATCATGAAGCAGGCCACGCGATTGTCGGTGCATTGATGCCCGATTATGACCCCGTGCAAAAAGTCAGCATCATCCCACGAGGTAACGCTGGTGGATTGACTTGGTTCACGCCCAACGAAGACCGGATGGATTCTGGGTTGTACTCCCGCTCCTATTTGCAAAACCAAATGGCCGTTGCTTTGGGTGGTCGGGTTGCCGAAGAACTGATCTACGGTGAAGATGAAGTCACGACAGGTGCATCTAATGACCTGCAACAAGTGGCTAACGTAGCGCGCCAAATGGTTACACGCTTTGGTATGAGCGATCGTCTCGGTCCCGTTGCATTGGGGCGTTCCCAGGGCAACATGTTCCTAGGACGGGACATTATGGCCGATCGTGACTTCTCGGAAAAAACAGCATCGACTGTTGACGATGAGGTTCGCAATTTGGTGGATCAAGCCTATCGGCGTTGTAAGCAGACTCTTGTTGAAAACCGTCTCGTACTGGATAAATTGGCAGAAATGCTGGTTGAACGTGAGACCGTCGATTCGGAAGAGCTTCAAGAGTTATTGGCAACCAATGACGTGAAGATGGCCGGAATTGCCTAAGCTCCAAACCTGATAGTTTTTTGGGTGATTAAACAAATCTCACTCTAAAAAATAACTAAAAGCCCGGAAACGTAAAAACCTTCCGGGCTTTTTAATGCCTATAAAACTAAGCAAAACCTACCGTCGAGCAACTTGAGGCAATACAAAAAGGTGATGAGTCGTCCAGACAGGGGAAAACGATTCTAATTCACCTTGGTATCTAACTCAATGTCGCACTTGCACCAATGGCCACGATGACGACGGTAATGTTGTCTCGTCCGCCATGTTCTTTGGCAGAATTCACCAATGATGATGCGGCCATATCACAAGAACGAATGGTTTTGAGATGGTTCGCAATCAGGAGATCGGTTAATTCTTCAGTCAGCCCGTCACTGCACAACATAAACCTGTCACCGCCCCGTCCTTCAACTTGCTGAATCTCAATTTCAGACCCTTCCTCACGCCCCAAACATTGGGCCAACACATGTCGCATTGGATGCACGCGAGCTTGATCTGGAGTCAATGCTCCCGCTTGAACCGCCCGTGCAATCCAAGTGTGATCTTGGGTCAACCGATCGAGCTTAGCGCCTCGTAGACGGTATAGTCGTGAATCGCCAACATGGGCGCACCAAAATTGATCTTGACGAAATAACATTGCGACTGCCGTTGTTCCCATATCTTGACGTTCTGGATGTGCTTTTTGATCTTGGACAATGGCCTGATTTGCCTTGAGAAAAGACTGCTCCAGCAAATCATGGGAACTATCATCCGCCTCCCAAAATCGCTCAAAATGCGCATACATTGCCTCTATTGCCAACCGACTAGCCTCCTGTCCGCCCGCGTGCCCACCCATTCCGTCGGCCACCATAAAAAAGCGGCCAACGGGGTCGATGTAGTAGGCATCTTGGTTAGCCGATCGAACCAAGCCGGGGTCAGTTGTGCCAGCGTAGAAATGTTTCATGGAGGGAGCGAACCTGTAGGAGTCAAAAAGGCGTAAGAGCTTGAAGTTACGGCAGACTTACGGTAATCGATCGAGCTTATCGACCTTAATCAGTTGACGAGATAGAATAATAGCCGAAGAAACCGCCATCAGCGAAACAACGATCGCAACCCAATACAACTGATTAACCAGCAAAATGGTCGCAGATAGGGTAAACGTACAGACCAGCAAGGTGTAATTGATACCGAGATTAACACCACTGAGCTTACGTAGTAGCCGATCGGTTTCGCTAGACTGGACCCGAACTTTTAGATCTCCGCGTTCGAGTTTATCCAGCGCATCTTCAACCCGACGGGGCAACCCAAAGGCCGAATTACTGACCTGCATGGCTTGACGACTAAGTTCATCGAATAGACTGCCCGAATTTCCAGATGGATTTTCATTTGACATGAGCTTCATCGCAAAAGGCTTTGCGACCTCCATAAAGTTAAAATCTGGATCGAGTCCGCGTCCAACCCCTTCCAGGGTCGAAAACGCTCGCATAACGAAGGTAAACGTAGCCGGGAATCGAAACGGTTGACCATAGGCAATCTCGTATAAGTCGTCACTAATGGCTCCGACCGACTGCGATTCAAAGGGTTTGTCCATGAAGTTATCGAGCATAAACTGCACCGATCGTCGCACTGACCCAAGATCTGAGGTTGGGACCAATGCACCCAAGTCAACTAGCGACTCAACCACCCGATCGGCATCTTTTTGAGCAATGCCAAAGAACGTCCCCATCAACTTTTCACGGGTCAAGCTTTTCATCTGACCCATCATGCCGAAGTCATAAAAAATCAGCCCGCCTTCCGGACTAACGGCCAAATTACCAGGATGGGGATCGGCATGAAAAAACCCACCTTCTAAAATCTGTTGAAGATAGGCTTGAGCACTGAGTTTAGCGATTTTTTTACGATCCAGCCCCGCCGCTTCGATCGCATCATAATGACTAATTTTAATACCGGGAAGATATTCCAGCGTTAAGGTCCGAGGAGATGCGTAGCGCCAATAGACCCGAGGCACCTTCACCCAGGATTCATCACGAAAATTACGACGAAATAGATCCGCGTTACGGCCTTCATTCAGATAATCAATTTCTTCCCACAAAATTTTGCAGCATTCATCATAAATGCCCATCCAGTCGCGGCCTTGGCCCCAGTCGGGATGATTTTGAAAATAGCGCGTGATGCCCTTCAGAATTTCTAGATCGATTGCAAATAGCTTTTTCAATCCCGGACGCTGAACCTTCACGACCACTTCTTCGCCCGTTAGCAACTGAGCGCGGTGAACTTGACCCAAACTGGCAGCGGCCAACGGTATGGGGTCAAAATGGCGATATAAAACGTTGATAGGTTTACCTAAATCCGCTTCAACTATAGAGACCACTTGGTCATAACTGAAGGCTGGAACTTGATCCTGAAGTTTCGATAGTTCATCGACGAATTCTGAGGGAAACAAATCGGCTCGGCTCGAAAACAACTGACCGACTTTAATGAAGGTTGGGCCTAGATCTAGCAGAGTTTCCCGGACATCTACTGCGATTTTGCGAAGACGGCTAGCCTTGGCCTCATCAGTGATGCCACTGGGGTAGCTCCAAGCTTTGTTAAAGCGCCATCGTTCAAACGACAATCGCAGAATAAATGACCAGATGTCTACGAATCGTCGTTGTTTTGAATAATTTTCTCGGTTCCAGAGATAGGACCGAGCATCGGATGTGGAATGGACCATGGGGGCATCAAAAAAACGTGGAGGAATCAAGAAACTAGGACTGAGCATTGCGATAACGCTGGAGTTCGTTGCGGGTGGCGGCGATTTCGGCCCGAAGGTCATCGATCGTAGCTTGGAGATCAGATTCGTTTGGACTATTGCTGCTTTGAGCAGTATTGGACTGAGCAGTATTGGACTGAGCCGTATTGGCTTGAACCGTATTGGCCCGGATATTCACTTCATCCATGAACCCCCGCATTGCCTCACGGCGCTCTGCATCTAGCTTACCCAGTTCACTTAGTAGTTCTGTAGCCGCTTGGTTGGCTTTTTCTGTCAAGATTTCAGCAGCGGCGCGTCCGAAAATTAATGTTTTGTTCCAAAAAGGTGTCATGGCGGCGTTGGCTGTCGGGTATTGGATAGATTTACAATAAGTATAACTTGTGTAACATTTTACAAACGAGTATTGGAGATTTCAGGACATTATGGTGATTCTCAAGGTCGAGGCTTAGCGTCTTTAGAAGGTGATTGTGGGCGTTGATTGGCAGGAACGATCGCATCGTCCTTGAGAAAGGGTTCGGCACGAATTGGGAATTTATCGGCAGGTTTGCCTATAGGTTCGGCAGTAGGTTTGCCCGGTGCGGTCTGAGGTGCAGCCGATTCAGAAGAGGGCGGTGCATTACCCGGTTCTACAAAAATATTACTGTTGATTTCATTTGGCGAAGTCGTACCTTTCCATTCCCGTGGAGGAAAGGACTGCCCAGTGTGAAAAAAACTTGCGCCGGGTCGATGGGAGGCTTGAAACCTTAGGACTAAACCGAAGATTAACCCCAATATTGCCCCGATCGCTCCGATGATTTGAACTGTCCATAATTTGGGAAAAAATAGTGAACTGCCCGGCTTGATGTATTTAGCTCGATCGTAAGATTTTTCTAACGACGGCAATCGTTTCATTGAGACCCGACCTGAGATCGTGGACTCCGTAAAATCCTGATCTGAATTGGATGTCTTGGGTGGCATTAAGGGCGTTGTTCGGTAACGCGGCAGATTTTCGGGAAGCGCGGCTCCAGAACGGACGGTTTTAACCCGATCGAGGGGAACGCTTCGAGGCGACTCCTGATTTGTCTGGATTGCGGTGTTCTGAATTGGCGATTGAATTGATGTTTGAGCCTGTTGGATTTGGGTGCTGGCGGGCACAGCGGAAGGCGATCGTAGTAATGGCGTTGAATCTGGATCTTGTAAATAGGTCGGGGCTGTTGATACTTGTCTTGGTTCTTGTTCTCGGTATAGTTCTTGGACTGATTTTGGTAAGGGGGTTACGATCTGCGCTTGAATTTGGGTTACTGGAGAAACATTGGGCACAGTAGGCCGAGATTTGCTCAGTTGTGCGAGCCATAGATCCGGGCTTGTGGGCCGATCGTTTGGATTGAGATGAGTTGCCGATCGCAACAATCGTTGAGCACCCGGTTTTAGCAGCGATAACAGGGGCAACCGATCGGATTCTGATTCTCCATCTAACGGCGGATGCTGCGTCAGACAATAGTACAAAAGCCCTGAAAGACTATAGAGATCGGACTTGTCGCTCACTCTTCCAGTTCGGAGTTCAGGAGCACTGTAGGGGTTACGTTTGGCAATCATCTCAGACAGCACAAAGCTAGGCGCAAACCCGACTAATACCACCGTCGAAGGCGTGGATTCAGGCGTGGATTCAGACTTGGATTCAGATTCATTGCGACAAATAATATTGCGGGGTTTCAGATTGCCATGGTAATAGTTGTGCTGTTGTAGATAACTCAGCACTTGAGTCATTTGGCTGAGGAACTGAATCACTTCAGTCTCACTGTGGAGCCGATCGTTTATCCAGTTGTCCAGAGAAATGCCTTGGACATATTCCATCACCACAAAGGGCATATTTTGATCTTGAAAAATATCAAATACTTTCACTAATGACGGATGTCGCAGACCAGCTAAATCACGGGAACGCGCTATAAAGTCTTGACAAATCTGGCCAAACTGCGGATGCGATCGTAGCGTCGGGTTCAGCGTTTTAATCAATACGGTTTGGTTGTGATCCGTTTGGGTGGCGCGATAGGTCCAGCCAATGCCCTGTTGATCGAGGATATGGTTCAGAATATACTGACCATTTTTTAAGGGTGTTCCTGCGAGAAGATGCATAAATCAGGGATCTCCGGCACCGATAACAATTTTTTTAAACGTCTCTATGCTATCGCGCCCAGTGCAAGATGATCCAACTCAACCCCGCCGAAAGCCCGATCGCCATGGGAATTGTCATCACCCAAGTGAGACCAATAGCCTTTACCTTCTCCCACTTAACTTCGCCCTGCACCAGCCCAATCCCAACCACAGCCCCGACTAACGCATGAGATGTTGAGACCGGTAATCCCCCAAATGTTGCCGACAAAACTGCAATGGCCGTGGACAACTCAGCACAAAATCCTCCTTTCGGTTCTAGCGCAATTAATCCCTCGCCCACGGTCAAAATCACTTTTTTTCCCCACACAGCTAATCCGCCCACAATGCCCAATCCACCGATCGCCAGCACCCACAGCGGAATCGGCAAGCTATTAATCGGAATTTCGCCTGTTTTAATCACCGCCAAAATAGCCGCAAAGGGCGCGATCGCATTGCCCACATCATTCGATCCATGGGCAAACGCAACCCCACAAGCACTCAAGACTTGTAATTTACTGAAGGGAATCGCATCTGGTAATTTAATAACCAAGAAATATAAGAATGCCGCGATCGCACCACTCAGCAATGGGGTCAAGATCCACGCTAGTGAAATCAGGCCCAAACTGGACCACTGCACCGCTCCAGCCCCTAAACTCACCAGCCCAAATCCAGCGATCGCACCCACCACAGCATGAGATGACGACGCAGGTAAACCAAACCAAGTCGCAAGATTCATCCATAATCCCGAGGTCAACAATACCGCCAACATTCCCAAGACAAACCGATCGTTCTGTCCCGAAAACTGACTCACATCAATCACGCCTGTTGCAAGTTTTTGAGACACCGTTTGGCCAAACAATACGGCACCAGAAAATTCTAAAATAGCCGCTATGGTTAACGCTTGGGCCAAGCTCACAGCCTTAGATCCGACAGAAGTCGCCATGGAATTAGCAACATCATTTGCACCTAAATTCCAGGCTAAATAAAAGGCTAAAAGTCCAGCAATCAGAAGCATTAGTTTTTGGGTACTACTTAGTTTTTGGACATTACAACATCAATTTTTCTAACGCCTGCAAATCAGGAATCCGAATCAAATCCCGATCGCGAATAATCAATTCTTTTTTTTCTAACTTACTCAACACCCTCGTCACCGTCTCCCGTGCCAACCCGCTCAAACTACTCAACTCCCGATGGGGCAAATTAGGTACCTCAATGCCGCCTTCAACCTTAATGCCTTGTCCATCAGCCAAAAATAAAATCACATCCACCACCCGAGCCATACTATCCGACTCCCGCAACCGCAATCTTCGGTTCACCTGCCGTAGTCTTCGCGCCATTTGCTTCGCCAGCCGAATGCCTGCTTGGGGTTCCGTACTCAGGAGCTGAACGAAATCTTGCGACGGCACATTGCAAATCAACGTCGGAGTCAAGGTAATCACATCGGTCGATCGCGGCGCTTCGTCTAGGGCAGCCATCTCGCCAAACAATTCGCCCTTACCCACGATATTGAGCGTCACCTCTTTCCCGTCAACATTGTAAGTCCGAATCTTCACCCAGCCATTCAAAATAAAATACACCGAGTTTCCCCAGTCATTTTCCAGCAGAATTACCTGGTTTGCGACATAACTCCGCATCACAATATGCGCGATCGCCCGATCGACCGCTTCAATGGGTAGCCCCTCAAAAAAAGGAGCTACTCGAATCGCTTGTTCTGCCTGTTCATCCCGCGAATAAAACTCGTCCATTCAGACCACCAATAATCAACTGAAATTGTGTAGCTCCTGATCCCCACCTTAGTTCAAGAAAATCTTCAAAAGATCGTGACGAAAGCATTCGCATACATCACTCAGATATTGTTGGTTATACTGCAAATTAATTATTTCCAATAAAATAATAGTTCATATCTCGATTTTGCCTCAATGTGTGGGCACGATAATAATGTTGCACCAGATCCCCCGATACTTCAGGACAGCCTCGTGAGTTACCAAACCGATCATATTCAATCCATGGTCAGCGAAATCGATCGTGTTCTACGTCAGACACGAAGTCACCAATTTTGGACAATTTTTAGCCGTCATGCAATTCATCGTCAGCTTCTTGAACGATGCCGCAACTTTTTAGTGATGCAACAGCGTCCTCAGTCGGTTAACTTTCCTGCTGCGCCGCCATCACCAAATTCAAGTCATATGGCCACCGAACTGCAACAGCTTCGACAAGATTTCATGCAGCCTTTGCGATCGGATGTGGCAGTTTTGGGAAATCATCGTGCGGCGCTTCAAGAGGAAATTCAAGCTCTCATGCTTCAAAAGGCTCAGCTTCAATCTGAGTGCAATACCTACCGTCAAAACTTAGCCCAAAATTTCCCAGATCACTCCCAGTCCGCTATCCGATCGTCTGCTACGGATGAGACCGAACTGACCCGTCTCCAAGCCATCCGCGATCGCACAGACTTTCTGCTAACCAGCATGGATAGTAGTTTGCAATTAGCCTTCGGGTCGATGCAAAAAAATGTTGAGGTTTACCAGACAACCCTGCACACCGGACTCGATCGGATGCATCATTTGGGCTATCAAGGCGAAGTCCTATTCTCGACTCTAGTCAATCGTTTAGCGCAGCAAGTCGGACGCGAAATGATGGCTGCAACCACTGACGATCGATCAAAATCTTCCCTCACCGATTCACCATCATTAAATGAGCTAAATTCAGTTTCTAGCGCCAATCAACATCAAGATTGGCCCACAGACCTATCATCGAATAATATTCGTCAGTTAGATGACCTTTATCAAATAAATAGCCGCACAGATAGCGACATAGAGGTCTCTCGGAGTAGCGAGACGGTTGATCGGCCTTCGATGAGAGAGTCTCATGAGTCGATCGATGCATTCTTTGCTGATTTTAAAGCTGATTTTAAAGCGCTTGACGAAGACTCAAGTCCCGATCGTTCCTTGTCTCCCCTAACTCATACAGAGGACCGCCGTCCTCCTGACT
>JAJAYH010000179.1 GCA_026786325.1 Alkalinema sp. CAN_BIN05
AAGCCATCTCACGAGTCAACCGCACCGCCAAATATAAAAACGACTGCAAAATCGTGGATTTTTCCTACAATAACGTCAACGTCCAAAACCTAAAAGATGCCTTTGAGCATTTCTCGGATGTAGTCGTGAGTGACTTTGACCCCTTTAGCGATCAGCGAGTGTTAGAAATCCTATTCACTGAACTGAAAAAATCAAATGTCTACAGCCAATTCTTTGATGTCTTTCTCCCAATCTTTAACGATGATGCTAAGCGCACGAATCCCGAAAGATGCCTCGATTTAGAAAGCAGCATTGAAAAGTATATTAGTGCCAACCCAAAAAATACCGCTGATACAAAAGCAAAAGCCGCTCAGTATTTTACGATTCTCAACCGGATTGAATACGTTATCACCCTAGATGGAAAATACAACGAGTCTACTTTCCTTGAATTTCTGCATTTGTTCAACACCATTTATAACCGATTGCATCGTAACGACGATGTGAAGGATGCGATCGAAGTTTATTTCGATAATCAAATCGGTATCATCGAAGTTGAAACAAAAGAACCCGAACCCAAGAAAAAGCTAGAAACCAAGGTCGCAGAGGCAGGTGTCACCTACAAAGTTCACCAATTTGATGTTCTCGCTATCCTTGAAGCTCGGAATGATCAAGAAGGTCTGAAAGGGGGAAAGAATCCGTGAGTTTGCTGCAAAAATCAATAAATTCTTCGCTTATATTCAAGATCTAGATGATGGTAAACGCTTGATGGTCAAGATCCGGTCTAATGTTTCCGAAGATGAAATTTATGGTGAATTTGCCAAAATTTATCGCACGTATAAAGCCGTAAATCGGAAGACAGTCGGAGATTACTTTTTCAAAGAAATGGAAGATTTAGTAAATAAACTGTGTGATGACTTTGAAACACTCGTGCGTAGTTCCGATGTATGACTCGGCATAAAAAAATGTTACAGGTTAAAATAATAACAACTCTTCCCGCACCGAGACACCCGAATGACATCGACCTTGACATCGACCTTGACCCCGAAAAGCGATCGCCTCAATGCCCCCGTCATTCATCAGCTCTCCAACGGAATGACCATCATTGCCGAACAGCTTCCCGTAGATGCCATTAACTTCAACCTTTGGCTCAATGTCGGCTCCGTCCTTGAAAGTAACGAAATCAACGGCATGGCCCACTTTCTAGAACACATGATCTTCAAAGGGACCGATCGGCTCAAAAGTGGCGAATTCGAGCAGCGCATCGAGTCACGGGGTGCCGTCACCAATGCCGCTACTAGTCAGGACTACACCCACTACTACATCACCACAGCCCCCCAAGACTTCGCAGACCTCGCACCATTGCAGCTTGATGTATTGCTCAATCCCACTATTCCCGCCGACGGATTCGATCGCGAACGCAATGTCGTATTGGAAGAAATCCGCCGATCGGATGACAACCCTCGCCGGAGAAATTACCAGCGCTTAGTAGAACTCGGCTTCGACAAGCTCCCCTACAATCGCCCGGTTCTCGGACCCACTTCCGTCATCGAGACCTTGCGACCAGAGCAAATGCAAGCGTTTCATCAACAGTGGTATCACCCCAGCGCCGTCACTGCTGTTGCGGTTGGCAATTTGCCTGTTGACCAGTTAATTTCGATCGTCGAAAAAAGTCTTGATACCGTCGGTTGGTCCGCAAAAACAGAACACAATAGACCCCATGACTTTGCCATTGAGCCAGCTTATACCGACATTGTTCGCCAGGACTACGAAGACGCAAGCCTTCAACAAGCTCGGTTGATATTAATGTGGCGCGTACCGGGATTGATCAATCTTGAAGAAACCTACGCCTTAGATATTATTTCAAGCCTTCTCAGCCAAGGTCGCACCGCACGGCTAGTTCAAGATCTCCGAGAAAAGCGTGGCCTTGTTTCCGGGGTCAGCGCCAGTAATATGAGCTATCAATATCAAGGATTATTTACCCTATCTGCGACCTTGCCAACGGAGAACTTAGAGGTCGTCGAATCTGCATTATTGGGACACATTAAACAACTTCAGCAAGAACTAGCAAACCCCAAGGATCTCGAAAAAATCTGCACCCAGGTGGCAAACCAGTTCATTTTCAGCAACGAAACCCCCAGCGATCGGGCTAATCTTTATGGCTACTATCACTCTATTTTGGGTGATCTAGAACCTGCCTTTAGTTACACCGATCGTATTCGTAGCATCACTCCCGAAGCCATTCAAACCGCTGCTCGTAAATACTTACCAACAGATGCGTTAGGCATTCTGACGGTGAGACCGAAGGGAGGGTAGTAAACGGAGAATGGTGGATGGGTTTAGTTGTGGATTACGATCGGGGTGCCGACTTTTGCCCAGCTAAACAACCATTCGGCGGCACTTTCTGACATGTTGACGCAGCCGTGACTGACGGGAGTGCCGAAGCTGTTGTGCCAGTATGTGCCATGAACTGCGTAGCCGCCGTCGTAAAACATGGCATGGGGCACATTGGGAACTGAATAGCCTTCGCCGCTCATGGAGGTAGTGCGATACATGGTTTGAATCGCAAAGACTCCGGTGCGGGTTGGGGTTGAACGTTTGCCGCTGGAAATTATCCGGGCATCCACCCAAGTTTTTCCTTGCCAAGCAATCAGTCTTTGAGTTGATAGGTTAATTTCAATCCAACGTTTTTTCGATCTTTTCAAGCTAGCCATTTCGCTCTTTGGACCCGCGATCGCCGACAAGATTGGCATTTGAATGGAGATTGCAGATCCTTGCTGTTGAAGGGTTGGCACGATCGGCGTAATGGCAATAGCGATCGCTAATGTTCCGATTAATCCCTTCACCCGGCGTTGAGCGATGGAGAAGAGTTGGGTTGGTTGGTGAAGTCGCATCATAAAAAGTCCTCGCACAGCTTATGGGATAGACCCAAATTAAAGAATAAGTGGAGATACGATCGGCTCTAAATTGTTTGAAGTCAATACCTGATAGCTTTAGCTACCACGCACTCAGGTAATATTCCAGAGAATCAATCAATTAAAGTCAGAACCAGAAAACACAAAGAAAGCCGAGAGGACTACTTCCTCTCGACTTCCTCGATTATATATTCGCCAAAAGATTCAGAAACATTGAATCTATCTATAAATCCGATTGGATAACGGTTGCAAAACCTTAGAGGCTAGTCAAAAAGCCAATTACACCGTGGCCAGTGACCGCTTCAAGGATTAGCGCGCTGACAAAACCAATCATAGCAAGGCGACCGTTCAACATCTCAGAGCTTGCGTTGAAGCCAAACTGAGACTCGGTACCTTGGACGTAAGTAATTGCAGGCTCGACAGCAAAAGTGTTAGTTAATCCTTGGTCGTCTTTGATAGTTCCAGTTCTCATGGTGTAACTCCTGAAGTGTTGTGTTGAGCGCTCGTTGCTCTATGTATGTAAATATATATTAAATATTGCGATTTGTAAAGCACTTCTTAAGAAATGTAACAAAGCTCTGGGTTGTTATGTTGGATAAAATATCTCGTAAAGTGAAGGCATCTTCTGTGGAGCGCGGGTCATGGTGAAGCTGAAACGATGGCAATGGATTGTCTTGATTGCTCCGATCGCGTTGGTGATCACGTTTTTGCTTGTCAGTGCAGCCATTCAGATTCATGACTGGGGATTGAGCTGGATTTGGGCCATCGTAGGATTAGTCTTTGTGGGGTGGAGGTGGCTGTTGGTGCGGTGGACTCGGCCCGTTGTGACGCAATTAGAACATGCGATCGCAGAATTATCCGAGACATTACCAGGGATTAACGGTGCAACAGGTGCGGGTTCTAAGGCACAACGATCGGATGCTGAGTTGACCAAAGTCTTGACCTTGGCTCAAGATGATTTACCTATATGGGAAGATTGGTCGCAGTTTTGGAGTCGGTGTTTGGGGTTAATTGGGACGATCGCGTCTATTTATGCGCCCGATGCAAAACAGCCTTTGCTCAATATATATGTGCCGCAAGCGTACGAGTTGCTGCGAGGAACCATTGACGACTTGGACCAATGGATGACCAAGCTTTCGCCCGTTTTGGGCCGATTGACAGTAGCCCAAGCTTATGAAGGCTATGAGGTGTATCAAAAATTTGCGCCATCGGCCCGGAATGTTTGGAAGCTTTGGCAATGGGCCAGGTGGGTGATTAATCCGGCGGTGGCGATTACTCGCACTGCGACGAGTGGTCTCAATAGCCGCGCCAATCAAGAACTCATTGGTAATTTAAGCCAGCTTTTACGCGAAGCCGTCCTACGAAATCTCGCCCAACAAGCGATCGCCCTTTACAGCGGCACGACAGGGGCTATGACGATCGTTGAGGCTAGGTCTGAGGCGCAGTCCACCATAAACTCAGTAAACTCGCGCCCCGAAACCCAGACCCTGCGAGAAGTGATGGTCTTGGCTCAACCCGCCAGTGTTGTCGAGCAAGCGCCGATTAATCTTTTAGTCATTGGCCGGACAGGTGCGGGCAAAAGTAGCGTGATTAATACGCTTTTCACCGAGCCAAAGGCAGTTGTCGATGCGCTACCTAGCACGGACAAGATTCGGAGTTATGCGTGGGAAATAGGAGGCGATCGGCTTCAGCTTTGGGATACGCCCGGTTATGAGCAAGTTGACCGTGACGACCTTCGAGATCAAGTTTTGCACCATGCAGAAACCTGTGATGCGTTGCTATTGGTGACACCAGCGCTTGATCCGGCATTGCAAATGGATTTAGATTTCCTAAAATCACTCGAAGCACTTCCCACTATTGTTGTCGTCAACCAAGTCGATCGATTGCGTCCGATTCGGGAATGGAAACCGCCCTACGACTGGCGATCGGGAACTCGACCCAAGGAAATCTCAATTCGAGAAGCGATCAACTATCGGGCAACTCTGCTTAATGCGAAGATTCTGCCACTGGTGACTTGGGATGCCGATCGAGCAGCTTGGGGACAGGACGATCTTTCAGTGGCACTAATGGATTGCCTAGATCCAGCAAAGCGCGATCGGTTGGCCCGGTTTCTCTTAAGTCGGGAGGCAAAAACCGTCGCCGCCGCCCAAATCATCGATCGATACTGTTTCCAAATGACCACGACCCAAGGTCTCACCGCATTATTGAAAACGCCTATTCTGAACTTCCTGTCTACCGCCACCACTGGATCGCCCGCACTAGGAGCCTTACTAGCCACCCAAGTCCCGTTGGAACATCTACCGTTGGTGCTGGGGAAGGTCCAAATGGCTTACGATCTGTTTACACTGTTGAGTAATGGACGGCGAGATCTGATGTCGTTTGATTTACGACCACTGGTGCAACCATTACTAGATGTCACAGGACCGCCCGATCGGAATGCTTGGGCTTTTGGGCAAGTAATGGTGGACTATTGGATTTCGGGAAAATTACCAGAAAATAAATCCTGATTCGGCGAGTCGCGTTTTAATCTAGATGGATAACTTAATGTAGAGGTGCAACTTAATGTGAAGCTTCAATCGCGATCGGGGAATAATAATTACAACCTGAATGCTGTTAATCCAACACAATTCATTTCAGCTCAACCGCCTGAGTCAGTTGCAAAACCATAAATCATAAAATCTATGTCTATTGAAAAACTCACACCCGCTCCTGCTCCTCAATGTGGAGTATATACACCCTACTAT
>JAJAYH010000180.1 GCA_026786325.1 Alkalinema sp. CAN_BIN05
CTACCGCGTACACACAAGTCTGGTCATCTTCATTTTGTCCTATTTATTCCCTCAAAATCCTAGGATTTTGGAGGACTTTAGATAATTAGCCTCTCCAAAAACGACCTTTACAGGGACGATTTAGCGGCAACCGAACTTGGTTTTGACTTGTGTGTACACAGTAGCCTTGGTAAGGGGGGACCGGAAAATAGATTCAAGATATTGTATGAAAACCGCCAACCTAAAACCACTTCTTAGTCCCCCTTACCAAGCTACCGCGTACACACCAGTCTGATTATCTTCATCTTATCCTATTTGGACCCTCAAAATCCCACGATTTTGGAGGACTTTAGATAAATAGCTCCGCCAGAAATGCCCTTTTCAGGGACGGTTTAGCGGCAACCGAACTTGGTTTTGACTTGTGTGTACACGGTAGCCTTACCAAGGGGGATAGGGGGATCTCCGCCAGCGATCGCGGCAACAAGATCCAAATATCAACCTCCATCGTCCCGTTTGGTAAGTGTAAAACTGACGATCGGGGCGATCGTCTTTCTCTTTTACATAGAACGATATTCAAATATCGATCATTTAACTCTCAGGATATGATCAAGCATTATCCCTTAAGCCCAAATTATCAAGACTAGCGATGAATTTTTGAGTACAATCAAAACCGCAGTAAGGCGAACTACATCTATGCTTAACGTCCTATCAATCCCAGCAAAGCATCTCTCCGACACCTGGCTCATCACAACCTGGGAAGACTTCTTGGTGGCTTCTGGAAATGCCGAAACCGATAAAATTCGTGGTTACTATGATTCCGGTTTGATACGGATTGAAATTCACAATGGAGAATTGGGGCAGTCGCCAAATCCAAGTCTCTCAAGTCTTATCGGGGCTGGAAACGAACACTATTGAGGAAGCACTACGACGCAATCAAACCGAAGATTACACAGAAGTGAGTCGCTGGTTGATGGAGAAATTGGCGACGTAGCCATAAATTATGCGATCGTTCAACGTACTAAGTTCAGCGATCAATATTTGAATACGATCGCCCTTTCCTAAACAAAGAATGCGATCGAGCATTTGCTACAATAGCAGTAAATATTGAAAGTCATAATCCTCGACCTCGAACAAACACTTCTCCAGACCGTTCGCTCGCGTCCTAATGATAAACAGAAAACCGTTCTACTCTTTGCTCGATCGCTCCAGTCATCACCGCCGCCCGGTCCCTACATTCCTCTAATGGCACAAGACTTCCGAACCGATCCAGTCTTGACAGAATTTGAACTGCTTGACCAAGCTCCTTGGTGAATGCTCCGGTTGAATCCTGGGATCTTTGCCAAGTATGACCTAACCTAAGGTTAGGATAGAAGTAACAGAGTAAAGTGAAAAATCTATTAGGCCGCTTGAAAAACTAGGCAAGAAGCGGTGTTACGATTTCTCCATAATTTCCAAGTTCCCTTTGACAATAATCAGGCGGGGCGAGATATTTGGATGATGAGATTTTGGCTGTAGAACGATCGCAGTTGAGATACTTCGCAAACATAGATTCCATCTTCATCCCGCTCAATAATGACATAAAATTCTTTACGATTCATCACGATGCTGACTCCAATCAATTGTAATTACCATAAAAATATTATAGCTGCGATCGCCTAAAATTTGCAGTCCGTAAAAATTGAAATCCATAGAATCCGAGTAATATCAGCAAACAAACTTGGCCTAATCCGACATAAGTTCTAACAATCTGCATATCACTCCAGCCCATATCACTTAGTTGATTCATATCGCCTCCCGCATCGCCCGATCCATTCAGTATCGTCCCCCACGGAATAGCTACGGTTCCGCGTTTGATCTGATTCCAGAAACTGACTGAATTTAAAAATGTACTTGCAGCAATCAACAAAATTGGATAGCGCCAACAATCCCAGCGCCATTTGTTGGGTAGCGGAACATAGAATGCCAACATTAATAAAGTACTTAAATAAAACTCACCACCGACACCGCCAAACGCCAATCGCAATTCAAACATATCTTGAGAAGTAAGCCATGTCATCCAAAACTGAACAATAGCTGCTACCACAGAACATGCCATAATTCCGCGTTTCTTCTCATTCCATCCGGTGTAAAACAAAAGGCCCCACAAAGCCGAAAAACAGATATAAACAACGATCGATCGCTCAGCCCCAACATTTGTCCAACCAAAGGGAAGCGGAGTCGCCTGATGCCCGGAAAACCAAGCCACAGTAGCATGACCAAATTCGTGAGTCCAAATTCGCAATCCCAAAAGCAAACTATCTAATCCAGTCCAATGGGCAATAGCACTGAATAAAAATGCCGCTGGAAATGCCGCCCGATTCATATGCTTATTATTAAATGAAAACAAATCACGATTGTTCCGAGTGGCCGTGTCATTGAGAACTTCTTCAAGGCTAAAGGTTTTTTTCCACAGAATATTCCGAGTGCCCTGCATTCCGTAAATCGCTACGGACTCGATCGGCAATCGATGAAGTGCGTCCCGGCAATCCTCCAATGCCGTAAGGACCGATCGAATAACCTTCGTATCCGAGGTTGGGTGAGTCGTGCGAATCTGAAGCGTCGGCTCAACAAATTTAACGATCATGCTTACAGTTGGTAATGCTTGCGTGATTTGATGCTGAACAATCGCCGCTGCGATCTCAAAATCTGAAGACATAGGAAAGTCCGGGTGACAGTTCTAATCAGGATACCCAATAAGACTGCCTAACTCCAAGTGCGTAGACCACACAATATAAGCAACTAGACGCTATCCAAAATATGAACAGAAAGATTTACAGGGAGCGATCGGTGACTACGGCCAAGCAATTAAATTCAACCCAGATTACACAAGAGAAAACTGAAGATTACGAAGATGCTTTAAATCAACTCAAAAAACTCATCCCGTTAAGGCGATCGATTTAAGGCGATCGATGATTCAAGGTCAACTCGGTGAACTCTCTCCCCGCAACCCACAGCCAATTAGTTCAACAACTCCATGAGCTGATTTTGAATCAATCTAAACAAATCAATCTTGTGGGTAAAAGCTTTCGGAGTTTTTGATCTAACATATAAGCTTGATGATCGTAGAGTTCTAGATCCAGCACCCCCGGCAATTCCAATACAGTGGGCAAATTGTTCATAAATGTGCGAGAAGTCGATAAATTATAGCCAGTCACATTGGTAAGAGTGTCGCCTGCATAATGGACCGATCGTTGATCTAAAGGTCTACAAACCTGAAGTTGCCAGTGCTGCTTTGGTTTAAGGCTGCCCTGTTCAATCCGTCGAATTCCATTAATTGTGGCAAGTACTACTATGCGATCGCCCACCTTGAGAAGCGTTTCATCAGAGGGCATCAGTTGCGGCATGGTCTCTTGCTTGGATAAATGGGAGATGGCCACCACACCATAGCCATAGCAAATCTCAGAAATCAATTTATTTTGCAAAGTGTCACCTTCATTGACTAGAAATTCTGTTACCAAGACCGTGATATTTTCCAATCGAAATAGACTTAAAATATTTCCCCCAAACGCTGCACCGACAAAGGCTTCAGCCGAGAGAGCATAAACACAAAAGGTTCTCGCGTCAGGCAGCAAACTATTGAGCTGTTGGCTGAAGGATTGATCATTGGTCCGAATAATTAGATTTAATGAGGGATTGCGTAAACAAGCGATATCTCGCGACATTAATGCTGCTTCTAAATTCAACATTTGATCATCAGTAGCGAGGATGGCACTTTTGGCCCGATCGAGATTTACATTCCGGAGTCCCGTTCCGATTTTCCCGTAAACGATCGGAGCGTTTTGGATTTCTATGGGCATTTGGTCTTCGGTTTGATTTGCTAATAAAACAAAAGGCTGCTTCAGTTCTTGTAATACTGAGGCGACCTGTTGCGCCACTCGCCCTACTCCAACAATGACAATATGATCGCCATCGGGCATCGGAATTCGTCGCTTTAGAAAGTCAAACTTGGAACTTAATAAACTATCTGCGGCTAATCCCAATATACTCAAAACAAAGAGTAAACTAAAGGCCGTAATCAAAAAACATAGTAATTGAACCCAAGCTGAAACCTTTGGCTCATCAAGTCCGGTAAAGACATCACCATATCCACCCAAAAGTAAAATCGCACTCGAAGACAATGCCACTTGCCAAGAGGTCGCAGCACCACTTAGTTTAAGCGTCACAGTCCCGATCGCCCCCAATAGTAGCCCCAATAGCAAACCAAATGTAATCACCTTTCGAGTATTGTTTTCATTAACCCATTCCCAATTTTGTTGAATCTTTCCCATCCAAGCATCATGACTAAATAAATTTTTGATCTGATTTTTAGGGAATATGAACTTTGGAGATCTAACAGGAGTAGTTTTTAGCGACGCATCACGGGCTTCAATGTAAATAATTTCATCTCCAATTTGAATACGTCGATCGGGTTGCCATTGATGAAAAACGCGAGATTTTTTTGAAATTGGTAAGGGTTTATCGACTTGATTTGCTGGAACATCACTTAAAAGGCGTTGATCTTTCCGGTGATATTGAATCCGATCGAGTGGTATTCCATAGAAGCTATCTTGTGAACTCTCAATCCGATGACGAATGACAGTAAGACGATATTTCCCAATATTAAATACTCCCAACAATGTCTCACTTAAAGCCGCAAGAGTTAATGTGGAAGGGGGAAGTTCGATCGGATCTAGAGGAATGAAGTTACCGAGTTTAGTTTTCAGCAATTTATTTAGGTTTTTTTGACCTGATTTAACAATAATGTTTACAGTAGGATTAAGGCGACGGGAGGCGATCGCGGTTTCAATATTAATTGTCATCACTAGTGACAATTAATATTGCTTGGCAATCACGAATCCCTGCTGCATCTAGAAACTGGTCCCGCCGACAATCTCCCAAGATTAATGACCGATCTAATTGCGATAGAATACCCTCAAATTCACAGTCTTTTGGGATATGACGATCGATCGCCGTTACTTTTACCTCCAAATCATCACTAGAAAATCGCTTTAATGCATATAAACAATGTTGTCCTAAACTCCCTAATCCACAAATAATAATTCGTTCAATTTGAATATCCAATTCTTCGGCTGGAGCCGCCACGACTTCAGGGGAATGTAAAGTTGCATTTAAGGGAAGATTCGTCAGAGGTCTAGGGTGAAATTTTCGTTGCCAACTCGTAAACTGATCGCCTAACTCGCGTCCATAGACATAGCAATCTTGGTTCCGATCGAGGGCTTGTAAAATAGGCGCGATCGATCGAAGCGTTTCAGTGACGCAGGGACTTGGACTCGATTCCAGTAAGATGTAGAGACGATCGACCTCTTGCTCAATTTGTATTTTTTGAGTTGGGAATATAATTTGCAAGTCAGTTTGCAAGTCAGCTAATAATTTTTCCACGGTCATAACCCAAACTCCATACAACCCAAATGAATACTCTTATCCTTTTTAATTTATCCTAAGTCATATAATTTACCTGTCTCATACATTACTTGATGTCGGCGATCGGGTTAATCAGAAGACTTCCCATATTGTATGTTTTGTAATGAATGATTATTTAGATAGATCAGAACATTGTCTATCTCTACTTTCATCAAGGGCAACCAAATCTTCTATACTAAGATAGACTTTCTTGGTTTCCTATGCTTTCATCAGCCACCACGCTATTGATTCGTAACGCGAGGGTTTTACTCCCCGATGGACAATTTCAATCTGCTGATGTGTGGGTTGAAGGCGGTTTAATTAGTCAAATTGGCCCAGATATTGCCCTAGAGATTGGCCGAGTGCCTGATACTGTCATTGAGGCTAATCATCTAACATTGTTACCGGGTGTCATAGATCCTCAAGTGCATTTCCGTGAACCTGGATTAGAACACAAAGAAGATCTCACCACCGCTTCCCGCGCCTGTGCTCGTGGGGGTGTCACTTCTTTTTTATAAATGCCCAATACAAAGCCGCTGACCATTAATCAGGAAGCCATGAACTATAAACTGGCAAGAGCAGCCCAAAAGTCTTACGTCAACTTTGGCTTTTTTATTGGAGCGACCGCAGAGAATTTACCTGACCTACAAACAGCGACTCCAACTCCCGGCATTAAAATTTTCATGGGTTCAATGCATGGCGATTTGTTGGTTGATCAAGAAGGCACTTTAGATCGCATTTTTTCAACGGGCACTCGTCTGATTGCTGTTCATGCCGAAGATCAATCTCGAATTGCTCAACGACGCAAAGAGTTTGCAGGCATCACCGATCCGGCTATTCATTCAGTAATTCAAGACAATCAGGCGGCGCTCAATGCCACACAACTGGCGCTCAAACTGTCTAAAAAATATCAGCGACGGCTCCATATTTTGCACCTTTCAACCGCAGAAGAAGCCGAACTGCTGCGTCAGGATAAGCCCGCGTGGGTCACGGCGGAAGTTACGCCTCAGCACTTGCTGCTTAATACGAGCTTCTACGAGAAACTTGGGTCGCTGCTCCAGATGAACCCGCCCATTCGGAGTGCCCACGATAATGAAGTCTTGTGGCAAGCACTTCGGGATGGCGTGATTGATTTTATTGCGACGGATCATGCTCCTCATACGCTGGCCGAGAAGGGTCGGGCAAATCCCACTAATCAATCTGACGAGGAGGCTTCATCTACGACTGTTTTCTTGGAGCCAGCCAAGGTGCCGTCTGGGATGCCGGGGGTGGAAACGTCTTTACCGTTGATGCTGAC
>JAJAYH010000181.1 GCA_026786325.1 Alkalinema sp. CAN_BIN05
CCCTCAAACTGACGAGTCATAGGATTTTCGAGCTGCTGAAATTTCTGAAAAATCAAATGTTGCTTATCCGCCGGAATCCCAATGCCCGTGTCCCACACCGTAAAGGCCACCCAACCCTCCCAACGACTCACCCGTAATCCAGTCATTCCCTCACTGGGCGTAAATTTAAGTGCATTGGAAATCAAATGACGCAACATCTGCTGAAGGCTCGTCGGATCTGCCACCAAAGACTCCAGTCCCGGTTCTATGGTCATCGTAAAGCTAGGCCAAGGCTGCTCAGAAGCGTCGGGCACAGGATCGGGAGAATGATGCTGAACTTGCTCAAGGGCTTTGCGGCAAATCTGGGCTAGGTCCACCGAACTGGGATGCAGATCTAGATGCCCGGTTTCCATGCGGGTAAAGTCGAGAATATCGTTGACAATATTAATGAGTTGTTTGCCGCTACGATGGATCAATTGGGCATAACGCCGCTGCCGATCGCTCAACTCCCCCATCATTGGGTCTTGTAGCAGCTTCGACAATCCCAACAACGCCGTCAAGGGCGATCGCAATTCATGGCTCATACAGGCTAAGAACTCATCTTTCAATCGATTTACTTGCAACATCTCCGCATCGATCGCAATCTCACGCTTGGGAATTTGGGACGACGGATGATTGAGCAAAGGAAACGCTTCACCTGGATCCAAACTATTCAGGTTACGTTTCGACGACAGGGGCGCTTCCGTCACATCTTCTAGCCATACCATCCATGAGGGACTATCCACCGCGATCGGTTGCCAAGTCACTTGAATGAGTCGTGAGTCTCCCCGTTTCGTTTGCCAGGTCTGGACGCAGGTCTCAGGAAAAACAGCGCCTACCCCAAGCAAACGCTCTAAACTCCCCACCGCAAACGGCTCCACAAATCCACCCACAAACTTAGACCAAGCGGGGTTCGGATAACTACGATCGGGTGAATCTCTAGATAATAGCAGCGACGGCAAAGGCAACGCCTCCAGCAACCGCACCAGAGTTGACTCTGCCCAGTCACCAGAGGAAAAAATAGGGTTCATAGCGCGCAGGGACCAGAAAACGGATAGATGTAGCCAAAAAATCGAATGAAACAATCGAATAAAACATAATAGAAAATCATTATCCCAATGTTTCATCTCTATTTCAAAAACCATTATGATCACTTCAGACTTAAGATGTTGAATACAGATATTAAAAAAAAGTTAATTTTATCGTGACCGATCTTACTGATCCTATGTTTGCGTCCTTCCCCCCCGAAGCTAAACCCGAAACTAAACTCTCGGTATGCTGCTTTTTAGCGGGGCGATCGTACTGGGACCATTTAACCAATTTTTTGCCCAAAACAAGTTACACGCTGATTCAACCTCAGTCTCAGTCCGAACTTCTGAGAATTTTAGAAAAAAGCGCTCAACAAATTGATTGCCTCTTGCTTCAGGAAAGTCCGGCCTTAAGTGGTCTCATCAGTTGGCTCAGTGAAAATGTCACCTTATTACCTACCGTCATTATTCAAGACAAAGCCCCGGAAGTCCCCACAGTTCTATGCCACGAAGCTGAAATTCACTTGACCCTCGATCGGCTCGACACCGTGCCCATGGCGCTCAATAAAGCGATCGAAGCCTTTCTCCACCTCTCCCCAGCCGGAATTTTGACAGAACCCGATCTAACGGATGAACTCGGGGCAGAAATGGGCGGCTATCTAACGGACGATACCGAAAGAAAAAAAGCCCAAGCCTCCCTAATCAACCAACAACAGCGACTCTCCGAAAAACTAAAGGAACGCCTCGGCTATCTCGGGGTTTACTACAAGCGCAGCCCCAAAGCCTACCTGCGGAACCTTCCCCCAGAGGAACAATTAGAGACTTTGGCTGAACTCAAAGCGGAGTATCGCGGTATTGTATTGGGATATTTCAATGCGTACGGGGATATTAATCAGAAGATTGATGCCTACATCGACATGGCCTTCTTTGCGGACCTACCCGTGTCCCAGGTAGTCGAGACACATATGGACGTGATGGATGATTTTGTGAAGCAACTAAAATTGGAAGGCCGCAATGAAGACATCGTTCTAGATTATCGTTTGACTCTGATCGACACCCTGGCGCACCTCTGTGAAATGTATCGCCGATCGATTCCCAAGGAATCCACCAACCCCGCCTTCCTTTAGAGACTTTCCATGCAAAATACTCGAAAAGTTTACGTTCTAAAGCTCTACGTAGCTGGGAACACGCCCAATTCACTCCACGCACTCAAGACCCTAAACGAAATTTTGGAGCAGGAATTCCAAGGAGTCTATGCCCTCAAAGTAATCGATGTCCTTAAAAATCCTCAACTGGCAGAAGAAGATAAAATTTTAGCTACTCCCACCCTCGCGAAAATATTGCCCCCACCTATGCGAAGAATTATTGGCGACCTGAGCGATCGTGAACGAGTTCTAATTGGATTGGACTTGCTGTATGAAGAACTTCAAGACGACCAAAATAAAGCTTGGGACGAGCAATAGTAGTCGTGAAATGAATAGTCGTGAAATAAGTAGTCGTGAAGCAATAGTGAGAGATTCGATCGCATAACGTTAATAACCGAAATAAAACGCCATCAAACGAGAAGAATCTATGTCTAGACCTTCTCTATCATTAAACAGTGGTAAGGTTTCCAGAACATAGTGCCATAACCATTACCAATATAATCTAGCGAAAAGAACTGCAAGTTTTATGGAACCGACTTTTCAATCCGAACCGAAGAAAAATCTTGAATCATTAGGAATCCAAAAAATCAGGACGATGATCGAGGGCTTCGATGACATTAGCCGTGGTGGGTTCCCCATTGGCCGAACCAGTCTCGTTAGCGGCACGTCGGGGACGGGGAAAACTCTGCTCGCCATGCAATTTTTATACAATGGTATTGAGCATTTTGATGATTCGGGCGTATTTGTCACCTTTGAGGAGACTGCCAGTGACATTATTAAAAATGCGGTTAGTTTTGGTTGGGACTTACAAAAGCTAATTGATGAAGGCAAGTTATTCATTTTGGATGCATCCCCGGACCCTGAAGGCCAGGAAGTCGTCGGCAATTTTGATTTTTCTGCCTTAATCGAGCGCATTCAGTACGCTATCCGCAAATACAAAGCTAAACGGGTGTCAATAGATTCCGTCACCGCCTTATTTCAGCAATACGATTCGGCATCGCTGGTCCGTCGTGAAATTTTAAGATTAGTCTCGAGGCTGAAGCACCTCGGCGTTACCACCATCATCACCACAGAGCGTACAGAAGAATATGGTCAAGTCGCTCGCTTTGGGGTTGAAGAATTTGTCGCTGATAATGTCGTCATTGTGCGTAACGTCCTAGAAGGTGAACGTCGTCGCCGCACTATTGAAATTCTAAAATTACGCGGCACCACCCACATGAAAGGCGAATATCCCTTCACCATCACCACCAACGGCATGAATATCTTCCCGTTGGGAGCCATGCGTCTGACCCAGAAATCGTCGAATGTTCGCGTATCGTCTGGTGTTGAGAAGCTAGACGCGATGTGTGGCGGCGGATTTTTCAAGGACTCCATCATTCTGGCGACAGGAGCCACGGGAACTGGAAAAACTCTGTTGGTCAGTAAGTTCATTCAACAGGGCTGTATGCAGGGTGAACGAGCGATTCTGTTTGCTTATGAAGAATCTCGCGCCCAGCTTTCCCGAAATGCCAGCTCTTGGGGCACGGATTTTGAGGACTTTGAACGACGTGGACTCTTGAAGATTATTTGCGCTTATCCAGAGTCTGCTGGATTGGAAGATCATTTACAAATGATTAAGTCAGAAATTGCGGAATTTAAGCCGACCCGCATTGCAATAGATTCTCTGTCGGCCTTAGCGCGAGGGGTTAGTAATAATTCCTTCCGCCAGTTTGTCATTGGGGTTACAGGCTTTGCAAAACAAGAAGAAATTACAGGCTTCTTCACCAACACAACGGATCAATTCATGGGATCTCACTCCATCACTGACTCCCACATTTCCACCATTACAGACACCATCTTGATGTTACATTACGTCGAAATTCGGGGTGAAATGTCGCGGGCATTGAATGTATTTAAAATGCGTGGTTCGGCCCATGATAAAGGAATTCGTGAATATATCATCAGCAGCAATGGACCCGAAATTAAAGATTCTTTCCGAAATTTTGAAGGCATTATCAGCGGGTCGCCGTCACGGGTATCGATCGATGAAAAAATGGATCTCGGACGGATTGCGAAGGGTTTGAAGTCTGAATAGTTTAACTAATTATTTCGCGCCAGAGGCTATTGGCTAGTTGTTATGTAGGATACAGTTTGATACTGTGTTTCAACCGATGATCAGCGAATGACATCAATGTTGTTCCCCGTCACATATTCGACGCTTTCCTGCGGAGCGTTAACTCAACAGTTGCTTTCTCAATATAAGATTGGGACCATTTTGAGCTGTCAGTTTTGGCGACGGGGGCTGAGTGATGTGTATTTGGTGGAGACCCAGACGGCTCAGTATGTGTTGCGGGTATCTCATGCCCATTGGCGATCGCAGTGTGAAGTTGCGTTTGAATTGGAGTTACTTGAGTTTTTAAACCAGACTGACATTCCAGTTGCCTATCCGTTGCGGACGACGAAGGGTGAGTTATGCATTTCGATTCAGGCTCCGGAAGGCAACAGGTATGCAGCCTTATTTATTTATGCACCGGGTTGTATTGCGATCGGTGATTTGAACCCGACTCAAAGCTATACCTTGGGTAAAACTGTTGCCGAGTTACATCAAGTTACACCAAAATTTGAGAGTCAGTTTTCTCGGCCTGATTTGACGTTGGATTTTTTACTTTCCCGATCGATGGAGACTATCCTCCCGTTTATGTCGGACCATCAGTATGACCGCTCTAATTTGGTCCATACGGCTGATCAGTTAATGGCAGAATTGGTAAAAAATCCGGCTGAGTTTCCCTATTGGGTGATGTGTTGGGGCGATCCCCATAGTGGCAATGTGCATTTTACTCGGGACGATCGGTTAATGATGTTTGATTTTGATCAGTGCGGCTATGGGTGGCGAGCCTTTGAGGTGGCGAAGTTTTTTCAGGTGGCCATACGGGGCGGTGTTAGTATTCAGGTTCGATCGGCGTTTTTGGCAGGATATCAGGCGGTGTCTCCATTGGAGAGTTGGGAATTGAACAGTTTGAGAGCATTTACTCAGGTGTCTCATATTTGGTCTTGGGCGATCGCCTTGACTCATGCGAAAGTTCATGATTACTGTAAGTTGGATTATCACTTTTTCAATCGTCGCCTTGAGCATCTGAAGCGGCTCCGATCGCCGGATTGTCATCTTTATTAAGCATACAAAAACTCCATTAAAAAAGTAGGATAAAAGTCTGGCTCAAGTTCAATAAGAACCGTTATAGTTTCTCTGATTTGGACTTACTATTTGGAATGTTGAATGGGTTATTTGAGTTGGCGATCGAGGATTTGTAAGAACTTTTAGTAGAGGAGATTGCCATTTTTCTTGAGAAATTCTGGGGTCAGTTGGATTAGACCCATTGACTCTTTAGCCGACTATAGGGTTTACAGTAGAAGAGTACGATCGGAACGTTAACCATGAATACAACAGCCAATCAGGTGTTTAAAATTGGAGACCTTGCCAAACGATCGCAAGTCTCCGTCGGGACCTTACGTTATTACGAAAGTTTGGGCTTAATTGTTCCGATCGATCGTGCCGCCAACAACTACCGTTACTACAGCCCTGAGACACTACAACAAGTTCAATTTATTAAAAAAGCGCAGTCGCTGAATTTTAGTTTGGCAGACATTCAAAACATACTAAAACTTCGCAGCACCGGAGAATCACCTTGTAGTTTAGTTGATAAATTACTAAATGAAAAAATCGAACATTTGGAACAACAAATTCAAAGTGCGATCGCCTTCAAAGAAGAACTAGAAACCTTTCGCGATCGAGTCTCGAATATTCCGCCTACTGCTTCAAGCGATCCCACCATTTGTCAACATATTAGTGCCGTCTCCCTCACCTGATATAATTGCACCGTACTTCGATCGGTTCTGTCATGGCGTTCTACATCGCACCCGCGTTCCTCGAAAAGCTCGCCATTCACATCACCAAAAATTATCTCAACATCCCCAACGTCAAAGTCCCCTTAATTCTCGGTGTTCACGGTCGTAAAGGAGAAGGAAAAACTTTTCAGTGCGATCTGGTATTTGAGAAAATGGGCATTTCTGTCGTGCAAATGTCAGCAGGCGAACTCGAAAGTCCTGATGCAGGCGATCCGGCACGGCTAATCCGAGTGCGCTATCGAGAAGCGGGCGAAATGGTTAAGGTGCGCGGGAAGATGGCAGTCTTGGTCATCCAGGATATTGATGCAGGCATTGGGCGCGTAGATCAAATGACGCAATACACCGTGAATACGCAATTGGTCAATGGCACCTTAATGAACATCGCCGATACACCAACTAATGTGCAGCTTCCTGGCAGCTATGACGCATCTCCCACCCAACGCATTCCCATTATTGTCACCGGGAATGATTTCTCGACATTATATGCACCATTAGTTCGAGATGGCCGAATGGAGAAATACTACTGGGAACCGACGCGGGACGATCGGATTGGTATTGTGTTTGGGATATTTTCGGGCGACCGCGTAAGTGAAGGTGATGTTGCAAAGTTGATTGATATTTTCCCTACGCAATCGATCGATTTCTATGGTGCACTACGATCGCGGCTCTACGATGAACAGGTTTCCGAATTCATTCGTACAGTCGGTTTAGAAGGTTTATCAACTAGAATCGTCAATTCAAATGAAAGGCCGCCAGAATTCAAAAGTCCTGACTTTGGATTGAATCATTTAATTGAAGTAGGTAATTCTATTGTTCGTGAACAAAGACGAATTCACGAACTCCGTTTGGTTGAAGAATATAATCAAGGTATTAAAGTTCGCTCGTCTGAACTAGTAAATCATACTCCAACGCCTCCATCTTCTAGCCCGATCGGTCAAGGTTCAAATACTCCTGTAACGCCCGATGTTGTCAGCGAAATCAATCGAATTTTAAACCAAGGCGATCGCGTGGGAATTGAATACGTTGATAAACGAAGATTCCAAACCGGATCTTGGACTTGTTATGGAACCTTTGAAGGCGATGCTAGTGCGGCGATCGCAGCTTTAGAAACTTGTTTGATGGAACACGATCGCGATTACATTCGTTTAGTTGGCATTAGCAAGCATAGCCGATCGCGCCTCACGGAAATGATGGTTCAGCGATCGTGATTTTTCTATTTGCTACTTGCATAAGTATATCAAAGAGTGCATTATACTTTCATACAAAAAAACAAACTCTTGGAGCTATTTCAAAAATGCCATTACCTAAACTTTGCATTCTCTATACTACGGTTATTTCAATTTTCTCCTTAAGTTCCACTGCACAAGCCCAAGTCATTCTACCTAAACCGGGGGATTACTATGGGCGAGGGAGTATGCTGTCCAGATCAACCCGAACCGTTCAGCAAAAGGGCGATCGGATCTGTCTCAGCACAGTCAATGGACCAGCCACACCTTACGAAGGTTTTCTGGAGATTAATGTCAGCAGTTTGTTTACGAGAGGCAATCAAATCCATCGTGACGGTGATGGGCAGGTAATTTCCGTGGCGACCGATGGGAAATCAATCGGCTCAGGACTAATGAGATTTCAATTAAATTCAGATCTGCCAAATAGGAAGCTATCTACTCGGGAAGCTTTTCTAATGAATGCATGTATGAAAAGCACGTCCCCCTACAGCCAAGAAATCAAAGGAACATTTATAAAAGGTCTCAAATTCCCAAGCGGTTCATAGAAACGATGGTACGACGATCGTAATGGTTCATATGTTAGATTGAGAACAGTAAACGATAAGGTTTTACAACAATGGCTTTTAGTGATGTTGTTGAAGTAATTAAAGGTCTTCCCACAGACGAAAAGCGGGAAATCCAACTGCTACTGCGTCAATACCTCCGGGAAGAGTCTCGTGACGAGATTTATGAAAATTTTCAGTTGGCACAGGCTGAACATGAGAGGGGAGATCTGAAATTTTCCTCCGACATTAATGAATTGCGGCAAATGATGGAGGAATGATCGTGGAAGTCAGTTTTAGTTCGACCTTCAAACGTTCATTTAAAAAGCGAATCAAGGGCAGTAGAGATCTGGAGACTAAGTTTTGGCAGAAATTGGAACAATTTATAATTAATCCATTTGATTCAAGCCTGAAAACCCATAAATTATCAGGCAAACTCAAGGAATTTTGGAGCTTTAGTGTTGATTATGATGAGCGCGTACTTTTGTATTTTACAGAAGACAACAAAGCCGTATTCGTTGATATTGGTAGTCATGACGAAGTGTATTAAATCGCGCCTTGCGGAGTATAGCGATCGTAAAAC
>JAJAYH010000182.1 GCA_026786325.1 Alkalinema sp. CAN_BIN05
AGATTTGGTCGGCTGTACGATGGTAAGGACGTTGCCGAATGGTCAACAGTTACGCGGCACCATCATTGAGACTGAGGCTTATGAAGAAGGAGATCCGGCTTGTCATGCTTACCGGAAGAAGACCGATCGTAATTGGATTATGTTCGGGCCAGCGGGCTATGTCTACGTGTATTTGATCTACGGGATGTATCACTGCGTCAACATTGTCACCGATCGCAGGGAGTTCGCTAGCGCCGTACTGATTCGAGCATTACACATGGAGACGATGCCAGAGAATTATGAACTTGGGAACCCGAAACCAAAAGAAAAATTACATCGGGTCGCTGCCGGACCAGGAAAGCTATGTCGTGTCATGCAAATCGACAAAGCGCTATATGGAACAAAACTCGACGGCACTGGACCACTGTGGCTAGAGCATCGCACTCCGGATTGGCAACAGAGTCTGGATTTGAAGAGTCGGGAATTAGTGCAGACCACGCGAATTGGATTAACGCAGGGCGTGGAATTACCATGGCGCTGGTATGTGAAAGATAGTCCGGCAGTATCTAAAGTGATGTCCAAGATTGGATCTAAGTTGGGAGCTAAGATTTAAGTTCGGAATTTAGGAACGAGAGCTTGTATTCTCTAGGGGTGATTGAAAATTGGATCTCATAGTTTCTTGATATGACAGAAAACCGAATCTGTTATTTCAATTAAATTGCGCAAAGAAATGATCCGATCGGTGATTTTTCGCTCATCCTAACAATAAGTAATTTTCAGTATGCGATTTTCAAGGACTGGCTGATCCTATGGCTGCGAAGCAACTTCTTCAGGAAATTCCCACAGACCTTCTACGTGAGCGGATGCCTCGTCATGTGGCTGTCATTATGGATGGCAATGGACGCTGGGCAAAACGTCGGGCAATGCCTCGAATTATGGGCCATCGCAAGGGCGTGGATGTCTTGAAGGATTTATTGCGCTGCTGTCGGGATTGGGGAATTGAGGCGTTAACGGCCTATGCGTTTTCCACCGAAAATTGGGGTCGGCCAACAGAAGAGGTTGAGTTTCTCATGACGTTGTTTGAGCGGGTGTTGAGAAAAGAATTACGGGAGATGATGAAGGAGAATGTGCAGATTCGGTTTGCGGGGAACCTGGAAATGTTACCAAACTCTCTGCGCGAAGAAATCGATCGGGCCGTTGAGACAACTCGTACAAACACAGGCATTCGATTTACGATCGCAACTAATTACGGGGGCCGTCAAGAAATTTTGCAGGCTTGCCGATCGATCGCAGCAGCCGTAAAAGACGGAACGTTGGCGCTTGAAGATATTGACGAATCGGTCTTTGAGCAAAATTTATACACCAGCGGCATTTGTGATCCTGATTTGTTAATTCGGACCAGCGGCGAAATGCGGATTAGCAATTTTTTGTTGTGGCAGATGGCCTATGCCGAAATTTATGTCACCGATACCATGTGGCCAGATTTCGATCGGACTCAATTCCACACCGCCTTGCGTGACTACCAAAGTCGTGAGCGGCGATTCGGTAAAGTTGGAGCTAAGCTGTAAGATGTCATCCCAACTAGTTAATTTATCCTAACTACTTAATTGGCTAACTCCGAACCACGAACCGATTCAAACATTCCGAGAGATCTAGCCAGTTTGTCGGCAGATTCCTCGGCAATTTGGGCGATCGAATCGGTAGTCTGTTCAGCATTGGCTAAGGCGATCGCTGGAGCTATAAATCCGTTTAGGATTGCGTAAAAGTAATTCGAGTAGACTATATTTCTTGGCCGTAAGTTTAAGTAGTTTCTCCTGCCATTTCACTTCACAAGCATTAGGGTCGAGCTTAAGATTTCCCCAATTCAGCATTGCTTCGGCAACGACGACTGACCTCGCCGAAGCAATGCCCGCAAACGTGCCAATAATTCTTTCAAATCAAATGGCTTCATTACATAGTCATCGGCCCCAGCATCAAGACCTTCAACTAACTTCGCCTTATCCCCATGAACTGCCACCAACAAAATCGGAGTCATGCTGCCACTCGATCGCAATTGATGACAAAAATGAATGCCATTCAAAATCGGCAACATAATGTCCAAAATAATTAGGTCGTACTTACAGGTCGTGGCATACTCCCAACCCATATGCCCATCTTTCGCCACATCCACTGCATAGTAATGTTCATTCAACGCGATCGTTAGACTCTGAGCAACAATTTCATCATCTTCAACTATGAGAATACGCATAATCTTACGTTCTGATTCCAATATTTCTCGAAAAGGACAATCGCTGGTGGTCTACATCAACCCAATTCAGCTACCAAGACAACGTAGCCTCAAGGAATAGACAGGTATGTACTAAATGAACAAAAAAATTGAAGTATTGCATTTTAAGAATCAAATCAATGCAATACTTCAATTCTTAGATTAGATTTCGCCACTTAATAAAAGATCGACAGATCTAATCACCAAATGAGGGCAGGTCTAGATAATTGTTGGCCCTAAATATCGTTCTAACTTCGGCGAAAAAACTTCGTAAATCAATGTTAACGGCTGACCATGATGCCAAAACAGATAATGTCGTCCCCAGAATGGTCCAGGATGATCAAAGGCTTGGGAAATTTCGTCTGAATGACCGTAGTACAACCCCTGCACGTCTCGGTATAGCTCAGTTCTCAATTTCGCAAGGCTGGCCCAAATGGGAAGCGATCGGTTTTCTAAATATTCGTCAACGTGGCTTTGTTCCCACCAAGATGTCGCGTAGGCCGTAGATTCGCCGCCATTGGTCAGCCACACTTGACGACGGACGCGGGGTCCGGGAACTTGCAAGATTTGAGCAGGGGCACGATCGTGCGACTCGCCGACGCTGGACATGTCAATTAGATCAATCAGAGTCGGTTCGCCCGTCAACAATTGAAGATAACGCGTAGGGGAACCATCACCGAGTAACATCATTTGCCAAGCGGGGGCGAGTTGATTGTGGGGCAAACCCGACTGGACTTGACGATCGTCGCCTTGCCAAAGTGGACTGAGCAAATGCCAAGAGTTAGGACGAATTAAGGGAGTGACAGTCAAGGCGATCACGGAAGGTAACAGTTTGTTACTTTTTATGATAGCGCGATCGTCCTGACTGAGACGCGTTGAGCAGTAACTAGAGATTGTCCATTTGCTTTTTCAGGGCTTCGAGTTCAGCATCTGCATCCGCATTCACTCCGGCGGGTGTACCGGATAGTTTTGGGGTTGCCGCCGCTGCCGATCCGCCCAGCATTTGAGCTTTCATGGCCTCAAGTTCCGCGTCCACATTGCTCCCGCCTTCTAGTGCTGCAAACTGCGCTTCGAGACCTGCGCTGCCGAGTTCTGCTGCTGCCATAGACCTAGATTCAAGCTGAAGAACCTTGTCCTCCATCCGCTCGAAGGCGGCCATGGCACTGCCAGTATTGCTACTGTTGATGACAGATTGGAGCTGTTCGTTTGCTTTGGCTGCTGCTGCACGCGCTTTTAGCATGTCTTTTTTGGTCTTTGCTTCGGAGATTTTGCTCTCCATCGCGACCAGATTTTTCCTCAGGCTATCCACTTGAACGCTTTGGGCATCCAGTTGTCCCTTGAGAGATTCTGCGGCATCAGCAAAACTTTTCTTGCGGACTAGGGCTTCACGGGCAAGATTTTCATCGCCTTTCTGCAATGCAAGCTGGGCGCGAGACTGCCAAGTACCAGATTCAGTTATATTTTTCTCGTACTGGAGCTGACTGCGTTTTTGGGTTGCGATCGCCCCTGCCACCGCCGTTTTCATATTGATCAGGTCTTCCTGCATATCCATGAGCGCCTGGTCCAGAATCTTCTCTGGATCCTCAGCATTGCTCACCATGTCATTGACATTTGCCCGAACCAGGCGGCTCACACGATCGAACAGGCCCATAATCTCTTCCTTGCTGCTTTGTGCAACCTCTAGTTTAACCGCTCTTCACTAGTCTAGAAAGTTCTGAGGAAAATAAACAGTGGGATCTTGAACTTTTTGGATGGGAATTCCAGAATTTTAGCCATCGGATTTCCACCCAATTGGAAACCCCACAGAGTTGATTGTTCCTGCGGGGTTTTGCTTAGTTAATTGATCAGGACCAGATTAATAGGCACTGTTCAAAGTGAGGGGAGATGCCAAACGCAAGCCTAGGTCTGTTTCAGTATTCACAACCAGAACGTCAGCCTTGTTCTGACCATTAGCCAACCATCCACCAACCGCACCCGCTGCGGTTCCAATTAAGATGTTGCCCCAGCCGATTTGACGGTTTCCGGTCACGGCGGAGACAATAGCACCCGCACCCGCACCCACGGCTGCACCCGTCAAAATCGAGCTGGTATTAATTCCTTTGCTGATAGTTTCTTTGCGGGTAATTAAATCAGAAGTTGCATCCAGCATCATGCTGCTGCCATTGGGAAGAACCAAGGTGCGGGCATAGAAACGAGTGCCTTTTTCTTCTTTGCCATCGCGGGTGATGCTGGCTGGACGAAATTCGCCTTCTACGGTGCTTCCTGATGGAATCAACAAACGATCATCGCCAGAACGACGAATGTTCCTGGGGATATTCAAGGTGGCCGTCATTTTTTCATCAAGGGCCAAAACAATTTTGGGAGCCTTCAAGTAATTTGCGGGGATGACTGCACCTGAGATGATGCGAATCGATGGGTTAAAAACAGCCGGACGAGAGACATTATATTGACCGGGGCGCACTTGAGCATCAGCGCGAAGAGTAGCGAGTGGCAACAGTCCTGTGGTCGCTACGCCCAATGCTAAAGCGAATGCGGCAGATGAACGAGGAGCGAGGGATTGGATAAGTTTCATGATAGGTTTTGTAATCCTGTGTGAGTGCTGAACCTGCATCTCTTGACCCCTTAGATTTTCAAAAGGTTCCCAGAACGATC
>JAJAYH010000183.1 GCA_026786325.1 Alkalinema sp. CAN_BIN05
CGGCAATCCTGGGGAATGGACTCTACCCTTGGAAAGCATTCAAGGCATTGAGGAAGAGGGGCAAATTTTCGATCGGCTCCATAATAAGCTTCAAGATAGTCTGGGGACCGACAAGTGTAGTCAGTGCTATCTCTGTTTACCTTGCCCGGAAGATATCAATATCCCGGAAGTTCTGAGGCTGCGGAACCTCGCTGTAGCCTACGATATGGATGCGTTTGGCAAGTATCGGTACGGGATGTTTGAGAATGCGGGTCATTGGTTTCCGGGGCGCAAGGCGAATAATTGCACCGATTGCGGTGACTGTTTACCTAGATGTCCTGAAGCGCTGAACATCCCGGAATTACTGCGGGATACTCACAACAGGTTAGTCGGAAAATCCAGACGAAGACTGTGGCAGGAATAAGTGGCAGGAATAAGTGGCAGGAATGATTACTTAAGCCGGGTTGCTTTAGAATGAGACTAGAAAATTAGTAAATTCTTTTAAAGATGATTCTTGATTGCATCCGGGTTGAACTTAGTTCCATTTTTCAACAGAAAATCTAACCGTTTCAGGAACAAAGACCTTATATTTCTGGGTCGAGGTGTCCTAAGTCCTGTTCATGTCGTAATCCCTATGCATCAAGTCCTTCATTCATCTTCTACCATCAGCAGTCTCGTGAGATTCAATCTCCTGGCCTACGGTCTGGCTTACTGTGTTGTGGTGCTTCCAGCAAACGCGACAGAAGACCCTAGTAATTTTCGGCCAAATTCTGTAGATATAGAATCTCCTGAATATGGCAAATGTGAGAACCAAGTGCCGGGAGTGCAGGATCGGTTGTCCGATGCGCCATTTGACCCAGCATTAGCCCAGCCTAGTCTTTGGTTAAACCGAGATCTTTTTGCATTTCGGGCCAAATTTAGTACCAAATTGTTTGAGAATTGGCTTGTTTGTCCCAGTACAAATAGCGATCGTGGACGGATAGATTTGGTCGTAAATGGTCAACTTTGGGGACTTTTAGATTATTTTGAACGCTACGAATTGTTGCAGCAGTTCGGAAATGGGAGTGACCAGCCTGATCAACGGTTTAAATCAGGCTATAACATGCGCATTTTTACTCGCCAAGTCCAAATCCAAGGCCAAGGCCAAAAACCTCTTGCCACTTATACCTGTTTAGAGACGGATCGATCGTCCCTAGTTCAATCATCCCAAGCCAAACCATCTCGAAATTGTAGTATTCAAATTCAAGATGCCAACAATGGTTTAGGGGTGCGCGCTCCCCTGTAAAATCTATTTTGGATATCCTGTTAATGCTTCACCTAAAAAACAACTGTTGTACTGTATGAAAGATCAGATTTTAAGATTGATAAATTTGCTGTTGATGGTGGATCTGTTTTTCGTGCTGTTTTGTTTTCTTTGGGGTGTTGTAGCCTTAATCGGGAAACTCAACAGTCTCACCTTGGGCTTTGACCTGTGGGTGAGTTTGTGGGCACCCGTCATGCAGCCAGCTTTAGGAATAATGATGGCTGGTGCGCTAATTAGTGGAGCCTCAAGCTGGATTTCAAAACGATTTTCATCTGACGCTTAAATCACATTTTAAATTATTTGGAATAGAGGCTTTTAGGTTCACTTTAAATTGTTTGTTTTATTGCCAAATTTTTATTGAAACATGCCTCTTCCACATTGGCTCCAGCAACTTGAAACCTGCCCCAGCACGAATCGTTGGGCTATGGAACATCTCCACGTTTTGAATCATGGTGACGTTGTTTTTACGCGTCATCAAACCGCTGGACGTGGCCAGTATGGCCGATCGTGGCAATCACCCCAAGGTGTGCTGACGGCGACGTTTGTGTTGCAAGATTTTCCGATTGCCCGAATCCATTTGCTGAGCTTGGTCGCGGGATTAATGGTGATTGACAGCTTAGAGATGTTGATGCCAAATTTGGACGGGATCCCGAAGCTCAAGTGGACCAATGATATTTTGATTCAGGGTCGTAAGGTTGCTGGTATTTTGTGCGAAACCCGATCGCCCTCGTCCAACCATCATCTTTTAACGACCGCGATCGTGGGGATTGGCCTTAACCGATCGGTCAATTTTGCACAGGCCGGGATTGATACAGCGCAGATTGGCAATCCTATTAGTTTGCATCAGGTCTCGAAAGAAATCCCGACTGAGTTTCAACTGTTATCGGTGTTGCGCGATCGGTTGATACAGTCCGCCACGATGAAGGCCATGATGCAGCTTGAATGTGATCTGAATTCTGTAGATTGGCTAGATCAGGTGCGATCGCGGGATGCACTATTGGGTAGAAAGATTCAGTTTGAAACCCCAAATGGCTTGATTACTGGTGTTTCTGAGGGTATTAACGATCGGGGTGAACTGTTAATTAAAGATGATAATGGTATTTTACAAGCCTTCAATTCTGGTCGAATTTTGAATTTTTTTTAGTTTGATCCGGGCTTCCGTTTTACGATCGCTTTCAATTTATGACGCAATGCTCCCATATCGTATATGGCCCAACGGATAACTGAAATTATTGATTTTTCAAGGGAATGTAGAATTTTGTAAAAAGGCGATCGGTAGCTGAGTTGAAATCCGGCACCACTAATTTTAAAGGCTTCAATCTGATTGCACCATTGCATTGGAAAGGGTCGAAAAAGACGTTTTTTGCCATCGTAGAAGTGATAGAAAAGATAGTCTTGATCGTCTTCGATAGCGGTGAGTTTTCCCGATTGCCATTCACCCGCACCAAATTCAAATTTCTTACCCAATGGACGATCGCTTGGATATGCCTTTTGGACTTGAGAAATCCACCAACTCGAATCACTATCTTGAAGATAAAACTGCCGATCGCGATACACAGAAATTTCACCCTGCAATTCAGCTTGCCGGACCGTCGTCTCGAATCCGCGATTATCAAAATTAATCCCAATCTCGTCAAAATCCACATTATCCTCGCGCTGAAAGGCTTCTTTGTGGTGATTGTTTTTTTGATAGAGCAGATTAATTCCTAAGCAATTTCGATATAGACAAAATGGTCCACCAACATGATTGGGTTCACCACAAATAATGTCCGGTTGGGTCATCAGTGCGGACGCAAGGACCGTCGCCATATCGCCCCAAAAGGTATCAAGATCAATATGTCCCCAGTAATCATATCCCTTCAATTCAGACTCAAAAATATGTCCAAATGCTGGCCGAAAATCACAGATTTTATACCCACGCTTCACTTGAACTAAGAATCCTAATTGCTGTGATGCCAAGGTGCTGAATTCGGCTAATGAAGATTTGATGACTTGAATATTGCCGCGTGAATAGGCCCGATGAATGGGTTGATCCGTCACTAGCAACAAATTAAATGCCGTATTGCGAGAAAAAGTCTCAAGTGTTAGATTAATCCAACTCGGCAATGGCCCAAAATGGACTGCGATTAGACATGCGGTAAAGCTAGCAGGCGAGGTTGAAGAACGCATAAAGGCATCATAGCAAGGCGAATATTTCGTAGCTTACAATAGTTAGAATTCCCCCATTAAATGCTTAAAATCACGATCGCAACTACGATCGTAATCTCTGTGCTTTCAGATGTTGAATTTCTGTAGGATCTGTCGATACTGACTAGGACGGAATGTCGCCCAACCTTTAATCCTTGCTTTTTGCTCCCGAACCCACGTCTTGATTTTATGAACCCCAACCAACTTGTCATTAAATTTGCATCGCGCTACCCAAAACTCATTGGGCTGACGGTGGTTCTTGGGTTTTCTGGAGCCGTGTTTAATGGAGTAAGTACGGCACTAATTATTCCAGTAATCTTTGGGTTTTTAGGTCAAGAGATTGGCATGAAAGGAATGCCACCCATTTTGCAACAGATCTTGTCCGGCTCGACAAACAGCCCCCCCCAGGATCGTTATTTAATAATGATGGGATGGGTATTGGGTGCGATCGTCCTGAAA
>JAJAYH010000184.1 GCA_026786325.1 Alkalinema sp. CAN_BIN05
GGACCATACACCAATCCCTTCTGCTCCAAACTCAACAGCGCCCCTTGCAACGTTCCACCGCGAGACAGATTGTGCTTTTTCAAATACTCATTGGCATGGGGACTATCCGTCGGGTCTAGGGCCAAGCATTCCAATACCCGCACTTGAGTACTTGGCAACAACAAAATCAACGACTCAAACGTCACCGACAAATCTTCAATCAACGACACCGAACTGCGATACACCTGATGCGATCGGACCTGAACCGATACCTTACCGCGATGCTCTAACCAAATCCGCCGTGACAATGCCAGAGCATCCCCAAAATGACCTTGAACAATATCCAACACTAATTGAATTGCATCTTGATCCAGTGACAACTCCACTTGACGCATCGACGTAACCAACCACGATCGTAAATCCACATCCGCCACCGGAGCCAAAAAGACCGTTTTCATATCCGTCTGCTCTGTCCACTTCTGAGCCATCGTCGCAATAATTGCATAGCTCACCCGCGTTTGGACCTGAATCTTTTGACGCAAATAATCCTCCCATTTACTCGATCGATCCCAGGATCGAATGTGCGGAAAATTCTGAAACACCAACACCACTCGACAATCCATCGACTCCGCCAACACCTGAGGCAACGCCAACAGCACCTTAAACACAGCCCCCTCATCAAGACCCGACGGAATCAACAGCTTCGCCCGCCCCGTACTGCTCGTATCAAGCTGCAACAAATGAGGTTCGAGATAGGTATGAATTAAGCTCAACTCCATCGGTTGCGAAAAAGTCGTCAAAATTGCATCCCCCAACAACTGCAGAAAACGCGAATAATCCGTCGCTCGCAAACAATCAATCTCCACCACCCGCGCCCCCACTTGACGCGCTGCCGATCGCACCAATGTCCGCCGTCCAATTCCCGGAACCCCCGTTAATAGCAAGTCCCCATCCGCCTTTAAAATATCGCCCACCCGTTCCAACTCCGCCGATCGCCCCACCACCACCGGAGGCCAAGAGGTAACGAGAGTAGACGGAATAAAGGGGTTCATTAAAAAATCTCTGCGACTTATTTAGACTGTGGCTTTAGCGTACAGCCCTAACACCATATCGGACGAATCACAAATCTACACTAAAAAATAGTGCCTTGATCCAAATTATTGCAGTATGATGTTTTGTGATTAGTGCTAGACATGCTATTTGAGATAGTTATGTTCGAGTAGAAACCCTCCAAACCCTCTCACACCAACACTTATGTCATCGCCGCTTATGTCAGCTAAACTTTCACCCCAATTCGACTCCGTTTGGCATTCTGAGCCGATCGATCGGACCCTTGAACTGCTTCAAACTGATGAGAAACAAGGGCTTCAACTCCATCAAATTCAAGAGCGTCAGATTAAATTTGGCCCGAATGAACTCGAAGAAGCAGAAGGCCGATCGAAGTGGTCGATTTTGATTGACCAGTTTAGAAACATTATGTTGGTCATGCTGATTGGTGTGGCGATCGTATCGGGAATTCTGGATTTTGTATCCTGGCAATCGGGGACCATGAAACCAGGAGATGTTCCATTCAAAGATACAATTGCAATTCTAGCCATTGTGATTTTGAATGGAATATTGGGTTATGTTCAAGAAAGTGGCGCAGAAAAAGCATTAGCAGCCCTTAAACAACTCTCTTCACCCCATGTACGAGTATTAAGAGCCGGACGACTAACAGAAATTGAATCCTCGGAATTAGTCCCCGGCGATGTCATGCAATTAGAAGCAGGCGTTCAGATTGCAGCCGATGGGCGATTAATTGAATCCGCCAGTTTACAAATTCGTGAATCTGCACTAACAGGTGAATCAACCGCCGTCACCAAACAATCTAATGCGATTTTGAATGAAGATGCCGCATTGGGCGATCGGGTAAACGTCGTATATCAAGGAACGGAAGTTCTTCAGGGCCGGGGCACAGTGGTGGTGACTCGCACCGGAATGGCGACTGAATTAGGGAAAATTGCCACGATGCTTCAAGCCGTGGAGACAGAACCCACACCGCTGCAAAAGCGAATGGATCAATTAAGCAATGTATTGGTTTCCGGGGCCATGACCTTGGTGGGAATCGTCATTGTATTCGGGATGATTTACTACTGGATTACCACCGGAAAAATTGAACTCCTTGATTTTCAGGAACTAGTCGAAACATCCCTCTCGATGGCCGTTGCCGTGGTGCCTGAAGGATTGCCTGCGGTGATTACCGTAACCTTGGCAATAGGTACTCAGCGCATGGTTAAACGCAATGCATTAATTCGCAAATTGCCCGCTGTTGAAACCTTAGGTTCAGTCACCACTATTTGTTCAGATAAAACCGGAACCCTAACCCAAAATAAAATGGTTGTAGAGGGTTTACATACTGCATCAATTGCCCCCCGAATTAGTGGCGAAGGCTATAAGCCAAATGGAAAATTCACCATTGCAGGCAACGTCATTGATCCAATGGATCAACCTGAAATCCGATCGATCTTACTCGCCTGTGCCATTTGTAATGATGCAGTATTACAAAACAATGGCGGAAGTTGGAATATTCTGGGCGACCCAACAGAAGGCGCATTAGTCGTCGCCGCTGCAAAGGCAGGGTTTGAAGCGGATCAGTGGAACGCAAAACTGCCGCGTGTGATGGAGTTTCCATTTACATCCGAACGTAAACGGATGAGTACGATTGTCCAAGACACTTCCCAAATCATGCAGCGCGAAACGGGCATGTTAGCGGCTCCCTATCTATTGTTTTCAAAGGGTTCTGCCGAATTTATTTTGGAGCGTTGTACTCAAATTCAGGTGGGCGAATCAGTCATGTTGCTCAATGATTCAGCCCGCGCCGAAATTCTCGATCGTAACAACCAACTGGCCGCCAATGGACTCCGCGTTCTAGGATTCGCCTATCGCCCATTGAATACTTGCCCTCAAAGCAGCGATGAAAAACAAGCCGAAGTTGAACTAATTTGGCTCGGCCTAGTCGATATGTTAGATGCGCCCCGTCCTGAAGTTCGTGAGGCAGTACAGAAGTGCCGATCGGCGGGTATTCGTCCAGTGATGATCACGGGCGACCATCAATTAACCGCCATGGCGATCGCTTGTGACTTGGGCATTGCAAACCCAGGTGATCCAGTATTGACGGGCAAAGAACTGGAAAAAATGAGTCATCACGACTTAGAAGAGATTGTTGAAAAAGTCAGCATTTATGCACGGGTCGCCCCCGAACACAAACTCCGAATTGTTCGAGCGTTACAAGCCAAAGGTCACGTTGTGGCTATGACGGGTGACGGGGTGAATGATGCGCCAGCGCTGAAACAAGCCGACATCGGAATTGCGATGGGGATTACCGGAACAGATGTAAGTAAAGAAGCCAGCGATACCATATTGCTTGATGACAACTTCGCCACTATTGTTGCAGCCGCTGAAGAAGGACGCGTCGTATATACCAATATTCGTCGTTTTATCAAATATATTTTGGGTTCAAATATCGGGGAAGTGATTACGATCGCAGCAGCCATTCCACTGGGCGGCGGGGTTCCATTGTCTCCATTGCAAATCCTTTGGATGAACCTAGTCACCGACGGACTACCCGCATTAGCGCTCGCCGTTGAACCCGCCGAACCTGATGTAATGAATCGTCCACCCAATGATCCCAAAGAAAGTATCTTTGCACGGGGCTTAGGTTGGTACATGATTCGGGTGGGGATTATTTTGGCGGTGTTGACGATCGGTATGATGCTCTGGGCCAAACCCTATTGTATGAGTGTGCTGCTAGAAAATGGTAGAGTTTTGGAGGGCGATCGGTGGAAAACAATGGTATTCACAACCCTATGTCTGGCCCAAATGGGTCACGCTCTTGCCATCCGATCGAATACACAACTCACCATTCACATCAATCCTTTTTCCAATCCCTATGTATTGGCATCAGTAGTATTAACGACGGTATTGCAACTCTTGTTAATCTATGTCGAACCATTCCAGAAGTTCTTTGGTACCCATTACTTGACCTTTACCGAATTGATGGTTTGTTTTGGATTTAGTGCCTTGATGTTTGTCTGGATCGAAATGGAGAAATTATTTGTTGGGGGACGTAACGCTGAATAAGAGATCCCCCTAGCCCTCTTAATAAGGGGGGACCGGAAATAAGGGGGATCGGATTTTTAGTGTTTGTTCCATAATATTCATTCGTCTCTTAGTCCCCCTTATCAAGGGGGATTTAGGGGGATCTCCCACCATGTACCTGAAATCTCTCAATCTCCGCCATTTCCGCAACTATGCCGAGCAGTCTGTCACCTTCACGGCTGCCAAGACAATTATCTTAGGTGACAATGCTCAGGGGAAATCAAATCTAATTGAATCTATTGAAATACTATCTGCATTGAAATCTCACCGAACTAGTCGCGATCGTGAACTTATTCAAGCCAGCGCAACCAGCGCCCAAATCGTCGGACATCTCGATCGGCTTGACAGCAACCTGGAACTTTCTATTACATTGCGGGCCAATGGTCGTCGAACTGTCGCATTGAATGGTTTAACGCAACGTCGCCAATTGGATTTTCTCGGCAAATTAAATATGGTGCAGTTCTCTAGTCTGGATTTAGACTTAGTGCGCGGTGGGCCAGATTGTCGTCGTAGTTGGATTGATGGATTACTAGTTCAACTTGAACCCATTTACGCCCACATTCTTCAGCAATACAACCACATTCTCCGTCAGCGAAATGCTCGACTAAAAACCCTCAAAGCAGGTGTTCAAGATACTAGCGATGATCTTGCAGTCGATGATCTTGCATTGTGGGATGCTCAACTAGCCATTGCCGGGTCGCGGGTAATCAGAAGACGCGATCGGGTGATCCAGCGACTTCTACCATTTGCTCAACATTGGCACGAAGCCATCAGCGGCAAATCTGAACAATTACAAATCAATTACAAACCCAATATTTCAGTAGATACAAATTTAAATAATTTAGATCAAAACACCCCTGAAGCCATTCAATCTCAATTTCTAGATAGAATTAAAGAAAAAAGAATAATAGAACTGTACCAAGGAACCACTCTAGTCGGTCCACACCGGGATGATATTGAATTCACTGTCAATGATACGATCGCCCGTCAATACGGTTCCCAAGGTCAACAACGCACATTAGTATTAGCACTCAAGCTTGCTGAGCTTAAACTGATTGAAGATGTGATTGGTGAACCGCCGATTCTATTGCTCGATGATGTGCTAGCCGAATTGGATCTTCATCGGCAAAACCAACTTCTCGATGCCATTCAAGATCGTTTTCAAACCTTAATTACCACCACTCATCTCGGTAGTTTTGATGCACAGTGGCTCAATTCAGCGCAAATCCTACATATTAAAGCAGGTCAGCTTTCGACTTAGACGTTTATTTGCTAGTAGCGAATTCGAGGATCAATATAAGCATTGACAACATCGATCGCAATACTGGCCAACGCCACGATCGCCGCAAAAAATACCACAATCCCCTGCACTGTTGGATAATCCCGTTGCCCAATAGCCTTATACAGACGACTCCCTAGACCGGGCCAAGAGAATGTCACTTCCGTCAAAATTGCACCGCCCAACATTGCCGCCAATGTCAAACCCAAAATTGTCACCACTGGAATCAACGTATTCCGAAAGGCATGGTTCCAAAGAATAGTACGATCGCTAATTCCCCGAGCTTTTGCCGCATCGACATATTCCGCCTGCAACGCTTGTTTTAAATTGACGCGAACAATGCGTTCAAATACTCCACTAATCAATATCCCTAGGGAAGCCGCAGGCAATACCAAATAATACAATGCAGTTACAAATTTGCTAAAATCGCCTCGCAGTAAACTATCTAATGTATACAATCCAGTAATTGTTTCAGGTGGAGTTAAAGTAGTTGGAAAGCGTGTCCCCAAA
>JAJAYH010000185.1 GCA_026786325.1 Alkalinema sp. CAN_BIN05
GCTGTATCCCGGCCATCGGGTGGATATTCGCATGAGCGATCGGAATGCGGATTTTATTGTTTTGCGTGAAGATTATTGCTACTACCGAACGCTACGGGAAAAATTGCATTGGGCAGGTGGCAGAGTTCGTTACGGTCATGAATTGCGCAACTAAGGCAACGTCTCAAAAACAAAGTCCCCAGCATCGATCGTCTTAGCCAACAGAACCATTCGCAAATAAATGATTCTGTTGGCGAATCTGCGGAACCTCAAACAATTATATGGGGCGATTACAGAGGGCGATAAACGCGGTAGTTGATGTTGGGGAAGATGTTATCGATCGCCTCCACCTTTTCCAACCAACCCGAATCAATTTTTCCAGCCCGAATATCCTCATACAGCTTATTAAACCGTTGGACATGGGATTTTGTTCGCCGTACCGCATAGGGCACCATCGTTCCGGTTCGCATAATGAAGGCCCAATCGGATGACTGCGCTAACAACACTTCACGAGATGCCTGATTCAGCGCCTTCCATTGCAACTCATCTTCTGGTTCCATTCGTGATAGATCGATCATTCGCTCTGCAATTTTGTGCAAATGAGGATAAACCCAAGCATTCGTATCATTCAGCCAATATTCGTGGAAGCCTTTGTAGCCCCAGCTTGATTGCGAAGGTCGCACCACTTGTTGAGTCGGATTTTCTCGTAAATAATCAGACAGGTGAGTGACTTCGTAGTCTTTTTGGTCAAACCAAGACTTACGCAGGAAATAATCAATAAACCACGGACCTTCATACCACCAATGGCCGAACAGTTCAGCATCGTACGGCGAAACTACGATCGGTTTGCGGCCCATCATATCGCTCAGACTGCTGACCTGCTGTTTGCGGTTCTCCATGAAATTTGCGGCATGGGACGCGGCTTTTTCCTTAGCCCAATACGGGTCATACAGCGCTTTATCGCTAGAACCGACGGTCTTACCTGTGATGCGGTGATATTTGATTCCTACATTTTTGCGTTGGCCGTTGGGCATGATGTACGGCTTAATGTACTCATACTCCGCATCCCAGCCCAAATCTCGATAAAACTCACGATATTCAGCCGCCCCCGGATAGCCGACTTCCGACGACCAAACTTGCTGCGATGACTCCTGATCGCGGCCAAATGCAGCCACACCAGATTCGGTAAAAACTGGGGCATAGGTGCCAAATCTCGGACGCGGACGACCGTACAAAATCCCATGGCCATCCGTGAGGAAGTACCGCAGACCCGCATCGGCCACCATCCGCTCTAGCCCTTCGTAGTAGGCACATTCAGGCAACCATATGCCCTTGGGCGATCGGCCAAAGGTGTCTTCATAATGTTCTGTCGCGACCTTGATTTGTGCCCATACCGCTTGGGGATACATCTTCATCAGCGGCAAATATCCGTGGGTTGCGCCGCAGGTAATGATGTCGAGGTTGTTTGAATCTTGGTATTGCTTGAAGGCGGTGATGAGATTGCCGTCGTATTTTTCCCACATCTGTCGGACTTTTTGAAACTCTTCAGCGTAGTATTCCGCCAAATATTTCATGTGGCCGTTGTTTCGATGCCGATCGATTTCGAGTTCTGCGAGTTCTTCCAAGCCGCCCAAGTGTTCGTTGTAGCGCTCTTGGAGTAGCGGATCTGCCAACATCGAGACCAAGGGCGGAGTCATGCTCATGGTGAGCTTAAAGTCAACGCCGTCGCGCTTTAAGCCTTCAAAAACTTGAAGAAGGGGAATATAGGTTTCTGTAATTGCCTCATAAAGCCATTCTTCTTCGAGAACAAAGTCGCTCTCGGGGTGGCGCACAAATGGTAAGTGAGCGTGGAGAACCAGTGCAACGTATCCATTGCTCATAAAAACTTTCTTGGAAAGCCAAGACCTAGAACGCGATCTAGTAACGCATTGTAGGCTATAACGCTCCAGCCCGAAGGTTTATCCGGGGTGGTTTTTAGGGAGAGGGAATAGGACCAAAGAGATGATCAAGTTGACCGATCGAATCTCGCTGGATTCCGGGTGAGGTAGAATGAAGTGCCTTACGCGCTTGAATGCACTACGCCTGAACGCACTATGTCTACTGAATACTATGTCTACTGAATACTGTGTCTCCTGAATACTATGTCTCCTGAATTGCTAGCTGAACTTAAAATTGAGGTCGATCGCCGCCGAAATTTTGCCATCATCTCTCACCCGGATGCGGGAAAAACAACGCTGACCGAAAAATTGCTGTTGTACGGAGGTGCCATTCATGAAGCTGGGGCAGTGAAAGCGCGCAAAGAACAGCGTCATGCAACTTCTGACTGGATGGAAATGGAAAAGCAGCGGGGAATTTCCATCACCTCAACGGTGTTGCAGTTTGACTATCGTGACTGTTCAATTAATCTTTTGGATACGCCGGGACACCAAGATTTTAGTGAAGATACTTACCGGACGTTGGCGGCGGCTGACAATGCGGTGATGTTGATTGATGCCGCAAAGGGACTGGAGCCTCAGACTCGTAAGCTTTTTGAAGTGTGCCGGATGCGGGAACTTCCGATTTTTACCTTCATCAATAAGATGGATCGCCCAGGTCGTGACCCTTTGGATCTACTTGATGAAATTGAAAAAGAATTTCAGATGATGACCTATCCCGTCAATTGGCCCATTGGGAGCGGCGATCGGTTCCGGGGCGTGTTCGATCGGCAAAAACGACAAATTCATTTATTTGAACGATCGATAGGTGGGCGAAAAGTCGCAAAAAATACCATTGTGGAGCTAGATGATCCAAATTTAGAGTCGATGTTTGAACCGGATTTGTATGCACAGTTCCAAGAAGAACTAGAGCTACTGGATCAGTTGGGCTGCGAGTTGGATTTGGAGGCCATTCATGAAGGATTAATGACTCCTGTGTTTTTTGGCAGTGCCATGACCAATTTTGGGGTCGAGTTATTTCTGGACTCTTTTTTGAATTACGCTCTGAAGCCCGGTTCCCACGAAAGCACCGAAGGGATCATTGAGCCGACCTATCCTGAATTCTCGGGCTTTGTGTTTAAGCTTCAAGCCAACATGGATCCTCGTCACCGCGATCGGATTGCTTTTGTGCGGGTCTGTTCGGGCAAGTTTGAAAAAGACATGTCTGTAACCCATGCGCGATCGGGCAAAGTTGTCCGTCTATCTCGCCCGCAGAAGCTATTTGCTCAAGATCGTGAAGTGATTGAAGAAGCCTATCCCGGCGATATTATCGGGCTAAACAATCCCGGTGTGTTTGCGATCGGTGACACCATATATATGGGTAAGAAGCTGGAGTACGAAGGAATTCCATGTTTTTCGCCCGAACTCTTCGCCTATCTTCGTAACCCTAACCCGTCTAAATTCAAGCAATTTCGCAAAGCTGTTTCCGAACTGCGCGAAGAAGGAGCCGTGCAAATCATGTACTCCAGCGATGAATCTAAACGCGACCCGATTTTGGCGGCGGTGGGGCAATTGCAAATGGAAGTGGTGCAGTTCAGGTTGCAGAGTGAATATGGAGTCGAGACTCAACTTGATTGGCTGCCCTATTCTGTGGCGCGCTGGGTCGAGGGCGGCTGGGATGCGGTTGAGGCTGTGGGTCGGATGTTTAATACACTAGTGGTGAAAGATAGCTGGGAGCGGCCCGTGTTGCTGTTCAAAAACGAGTGGAACTGTCAGCAGCTTGTGGGCGATCATCCTGAGCTGGTGCTGAATGCGATCGCCCCTGTTGTTGCGGGTAAGGAACCGATCGCCATCACCTAGCTACGTTTCATTGCTGCGTTTCGCGATAAAATAGGCCAGTTATTCTGCGTGGCAACTGCTGTGAAACTGGCCTTTATCATTGACCCGATCGATCGTCTTGATCCCACCCATGACAGCAGTGTGGCCTTAATGGAAGCCGCGCAAGAAATGGGCCACGAAGTCTGGATGTTGCTGGCCAATTCATTGACAGTGATGGCGAGTAAAACCTGGGCCACCGTTACGCCTGTGAAACTTGTCCCCGTGACCTTGGGCGAAAATCGTTGGGTGGCGATCGAATCTTGGTTTGAACTCGGCACGTCTGAGTTTTTGCCGCTCGAAACCTTTGATGTCGTATGGATGCGAATTGATCCGCCCGTCAACACGGCTTATCTTTATGCGACTTATTTATTGGATTACGTGAATCCAGCAAAAACCCGTGTGGTCAATGCACCCAGTGGTATTCGGGCGGCTAATGAAAAAATGTATGCCCTGCAATTTCTGAAATCGATCCCCACCACGATCGTCACCCAAAATAAACAGGTGATCCGTGAGTTTTTAGCCCAAGAAACTAGAGTCGTGATGAAACCCTTAGGAGGCAAGGCTGGGGAAGGCATTTTATTTTTAGAAAAGGGCGATCGAAACTTTAATTCCCATGTTGAAATCAGCACCATGCAAGGCTCGATTCCGGTCATGGTTCAGACTTATTTGCCGGATGCAAAATTGGGTGACAAACGAGTTATTTTGCTCAACGGGGAGCCGATCGGGGCCGTGAACCGAGTGCCCACGGGAGATGATTTCCGGGGAAACATGGCAGTCGGTGGACGGGCTGACCAAGTAGATGTAATGCCTCGCGATCGGGAAATTGCGGCGGAACTAGCTCCGGCTCTACGGCGCGATGGCTTAATTTTTGTGGGAATAGACATCATTGGCGGCAACCTCACGGAAGTCAATGTCACCAGTCCGACGGGCATTCGGGAGGTCGATCGGTTGAGCGGCTTGACCCTGGGAATTCAAGTGATGAAATGGCTTGAAAAGGGAATTTCTCCGCACTAAGAAATTACTCTTAAAATAAGATCCGGATTGCCCTGACCCTAGGGAGAATATTTGGGAATGAAGGCAATCTGAGTTTATTGGATCAGCGATCGTATGAAATTCTCATTCTTAAGAGTCCTAGAGTATCCAAAACGACGACTTCAAAATAAGACAAAAAGTGTATTAAATAATGCCGTTTGTTCTAGCAGTCTCCTTCTTTTGGAGGAGTAGCTGCGGTCCATCTCGTCGTAAATTTAGGCGAGTATGATATGCAGTATCAATCTGTCGTCAAGGAATTTATCCTGAATTCATTTCGCCTAACGTTATGGGCTTCTAAACTTGTAGGTTTTTTTAAAATCGTGATTCCTAGAATTCGTCAATGGGTTGCGATTAACAATGGTCGTTTTAAAAACAGACTCGGTAGCGCCCTTTTTGTGACATTGCTAGTGTTGGCAATTCGATCGCTCTCCATGTTAGAAGGATCAGAGTTCAGCGTGTTGGATCAGTTCTTCCGGATGCGTGCTGAGGAACCATTGGATTCGCGAATTGTGATTGTTGGTATTGATGAAAATGACATTAGTCAAGGCGATCGATGGCCTGTATCGGATCAACAATTGGTCGAGGTTTTGGCGCAAATTCAGAAGATGAACCCTCGGGCGATCGGACTGGATTTGTATCGAGATATTCCGGTGTCGCCGGGAACATTGCGACTACAGAAATTTCTACAAACCAACGAAAATATTATTGGTATTGAACAGCTAGCGGATCAAAATAGTGGCCTAGTTGCACCGTCGCCTGTATTGGAAAAGGCCAAGCGGGTTGGGTTTAACAATATTATTTTGGACAGTGATCAACGGGTGCGTCGATCGTTTTTATATTGGAAAATCGATCGGGGTGAATATGTTCAGGAAAGTTTTTCACTGAAATTGGCTAAACTTTATCTGTCCAAAGAAAATATTTATGGGCAACCCTCTCCCCACCACGTCTCAGATCTGAAATTAGGACGCGGAATTTTCCGACAGTTTCAGAGCAATGATGGACCTTATATCAATGCGGATGCGGGCGCGTATCAGGTGATGGTTAATTTTCGTGGACAAAATCCGCGTTTTAAAACATTGACGCTTCAGGACTTAATGTCGGGAAATGTTCCGTCGCAGGTTTTGCGAGATAAAATTGTGTTGATTGGGACCACCGCCACCAGTCTGAAGGATTTTTCCGCAACGCCCTACACCCATCAGTTTGGCGGTGTAACCTCGTTAATGAGCGGCGTGGAGTTGCAGGCGCAGTTCACCAGTCAGATTTTAGGAGCCGCCCTCGATGACCGACTATTACTGCAAGTTTGGTCGGAGCCCCTGGAAGTCGCTTGGATTGCCCTGTGGTCAACGATCGGGGTGTTTGCCTGTATGATATTTCGCGCCCCAAAACGATCGTTGGTGCTGGTCTTGATCCTGGGGACGATCGTCCTGGTGATTGGCTATGCGGCTTTTTTGATGGGCTGGGTGATTCCCGTTGTGGCGGCGTTGGCGGCGTTGATTGCAGCCCTTGCACTAGTGACTAGCTATGTGGCTCAATCTAAGGAAAAACTTCAGCGATCGAAAGATTTTTTGCATCAAATTCTCAACACGATTCCGGACCCCGTCTTTGTCCAAGATCGGACCCATCGCTGGGTGGTGTTGAACCAAGCCTATGGGCGATTTATTGGTGCGGACATAGAAGACCTAATTGGAAAAACGGTATATGACGTTTTCTCTCAACGGGAGGCAGATGCCTTCTATCAAGCAGATGAACAGGTCTTGCAGCAACAACAGGAACAGGAATATGAAGAAACGCTGACGGATTTGTTTGGTAAGACCTACTCCATTGCCACAAAGCGATCGTTGCACCGTGATGCCGAGGGAAATGTGCTGTTGGTGGGCGTGATTCGCGACATCACCATGCGAAAATCCCTCGAAGAAAGCTTGCGCCGCACTACCCAAGAGCTGTCCCAATCCAATCAAGAAC
>JAJAYH010000186.1 GCA_026786325.1 Alkalinema sp. CAN_BIN05
GCGCTGAGCCACTTTAGCAATGTCGGGATCAAAGGTCGGCATCAACTGATCCACGCCTTCAATCACGGTGATCTCACAGCCCAAGGCTGAATACACGTCCGCAAATTCCAGCCCAATATAACCACTGCCCACGATCGCAATCCACGGCGGTAAACTTTCAAGATTGACTGCATGATCGCTGGTGAAGACGGTTGTGCCATCGATCGTGGCTCCAGGTGGCACAAAGGGCACTGATCCCGGTGCTAACAGAATATCTTTAGCTGTAAAAAACTTGTCGCCATCAGCGGTAGCAACTTTCACCTTTTGTACATCCACCAGACTGGCATGGCCCTGAATCACATCCACCTTGAGGCGTTTCAAACTATTGGTTAGCGCATCCCGCTGCTTGGTTACAACAGCTTGAGCATGGGCTGCGATTGCCGCACGATCGAACGTGACGGGACCGACCTGAATTCCAAACGCATCCAAATGGGCCGCATCCTTAAGTTCACGGACCTTTCCCGAGGCGGCAAGAAGCGCTTTTGAAGGAATACAACCGCGATTTACACAGGTGCCACCCATAATGCCCGCTTCAATAACGGCCACCTTTAAGCCGCATGCCACCGCATGTAGTGCTGCACCATGTCCACCTACGCCTGCACCGACAATTACCAAATCATAGTCAAATGCTTGAGCCACGCCTCGTTCCTCCGAACTACCTATGCCAGTACTAGCTTTGTCTAGTTCTTACCCTTTATTCTCGGTGAAAAGGGCGCACGGGAGCAACCCCTAAGGGGTAACATCCTGCATAATAATTAGGTCGGCATTGCGAAAACGAGCATCTTTTTGGGAATGATAGACCATCCAGATCCGTTGAATCTTGATGGATTTCAATAGATTTTTAACCCATAATTCCGTAACGTTGTCACTCATCCACCGGGAGGAACGATATATGAATCAACACACGAATCAACAGAAGCCAATTGCAAAGCGGCATCCAGCCCTTCTACCATTGCTAGAAGATTCCCCTAACTCCACTGTGCGACGTATAGCCAACAAAGAATTTATACAATCGCTCTCATTGCTGGAAAATACCTTGTCAGGAGAAGAGAAAATTACAGTGATCGAACCGACCTCAGAACCCGTGTTTACCGAACTCGATGAACTCGCGGATGCTGTTGCCGATATCGAAGCCTACATTAAAACCAACGAGCAAAAACCAATGAGCAGTTCTGATGAAAACCAACTCTAAAAACTAAACGCAAACCCAAACCTATCGAAGCACCGATCGTTGCCGTTGAACTTCATACATCACTACGGCGGCGGCGATCGCAACATTTAATGATTCCACGCCTCGCGCTAAGGGAATACTAACTGGCACGTCAGCCAAAGCCTTAATCTCCGGCGACAATCCTGCACCCTCATTCCCCAAAACCAGCAGCGTCGGCTTAGTTAAGTCCACATCCCATAGCGTCCTGGTCGCCATCATGGTTGTTGTCACAATTTGCATTCCAGCATTCTGTGCCTCGCGGAGCCGATCGGGTAAATGATTCACCGTCATCATGGGCAACCGAAACCACTGACCCGCTGACGATCGCATCACCTTGGGATTATCTAAATCGGCACTATCCGAACTGGCCCACAGTCCATCAACGCCAACTCCCGCTGCCGTCCGAATCATCGTTCCAACATTTCCTGGATCCTGAACCCGATCAAGCACTAATCCAAACGAATCTATAGCAACGTCAGTCATTGCCCGTTTCAAACAGCTAGCCACCACGCCTTCTGGACTCACCGTCATCGTCATTGCTTTCAGAACTTCGTCACTTACCAGTTCTACCCGATCGCTCCGATCGACCCCCCAGCTATATAAATCAGGATTCCGATCGCGCCAACTCTCTGTAAAACAAAAAGCTTCAAACGTCCGATCGGCCTGAACTGCTTCATCAATCAGATTATTCCCCTCAAGGAACAAAGTATCTAATTCCCGACGATGCTTGGCTGTCTGAAGCTTTTTGAATAGCTTAACCAATGGATTCTGAGTACTAGTAATCATAAAACCTAAATCATAATGCGGAATCCGGGACTCGAACCCGGATGCCCAAACGGGCACTAGGACCTGAACCTAGCGCGTCTACCAATTCCGCCAATTCCGCTTGTTCAAAATACCGCAAATTTCTTCGCTGCAATGCATTTTACTATTTCAGATTCCCTCACGACTGTCAAGTATCCCGCGCCAACTACAATCCCAGACACCCAGCTACTCACAAAATTGACATAAACTCAATGCCATGGGAAAGACGGGTCTAGGAACCTGACGAACAATCGTAGACATCGACCGACTTTCCTGTAAAATCAAACCCAATTCAATGATCTTGCGTTATTTAGTCATCGAGGGTATCGCTATTTCTTCTGTTCTTGGTTCTCTAGCCCCCGGTTCGGCGATCTCCTCAGGTCTAGCCGATGACGTTCTCAAAATTCAAGGTGGTAAAATCCTGAGCGGGCAAGTCACGATTAGTGGGGCAAAGAATTCTGCCCTTGCATTGATGGCTGGCACACTTCTTTGTTCAGAAACCTGTCAGCTTCAGAATGTGCCGTCTTTGGTAGACATTCGTTTGATGACAAAAATTCTCACGGCCCTCGGTGTTAGGGTGACGACCAATGGCGATGTTGTTCAATTTGATCCGTCCCATTTGACCAGTACTGAAGCGCCCTACGAATTAGTCAGCAAAATGCGCGGTAGTTTCTTCATTCTTGGGCCGCTCTTGGCCAGAATGGGAGAAGCGCGGGTGCCAATGCCCGGTGGTTGTTCAATTGGCAGCCGCCCGGTTGATCTGCATGTACGAGGTTTACAATCCCTCGGGGCCGATGTGACGATCGAACATGGTGTCGTTCATGCAAGGGCGAAAAACGGCAAACGGTTGGTTGGCGCGTCTGTCTATCTCGACTCGCCTAGTGTTGGTGCAACGGAAAATATTATGATGGCGGCGACGCTGGCGGATGGGGAAACCATCATTGAGAATGCCGCACAAGAACCCGAAATTGTCGATTTAGCGGGATTTTGTAACGCCATGGGTGCGAAAATTCAGGGGGCTGGAACTCATCGTATTGTGATTCAGGGGGTCGAGAAGCTTCATGCGACTGACTATCGAGTGATTCCCGATCGTGTTGAAGCTGCGACATTTATCCTCGCTGGGGCCATCACCCGATCGACTATCCTCGTTAATCAGATTAACTTGTCCCACATCGCACCAATTTTGGCCAAACTCAAAGAAATTGGCATTGGCTACGAAATAGAATCCCCGACCTCTCTTCGGGTGATGCGCTCTGCGTCCTATCGTGGGACTGATATCGAAACGCTGCCCCATCCTGGCTTTCCTACCGATGTCCAGTCGCCATTTATGTCGCTGTTGGCCCTAGCCGACGGGAATAGCGTCGTCACAGAGACCCTATTTGAAAATCGCTTTATGCATGTTGCAGAATTAACTCGCATGGGCGCAGACATTAAAGTCAAAGGCAATGTTGCCATGATCAGAGGCGTGGCTTCGTTGTCTGGCGCACCTGTTATTGCTACAGATTTGAGAGCTTCCGCAGCATTGGTGATTGCGGGACTGGCGGCGGATGGGGAAACCATTGTCAGCGGTTTGCACCATATGGATCGAGGGTACGATCGGCTCGAAGCGAAGATGCAGGGACTCGGTGCAAATCTAATCCGTACCACCATCGCCCAATCCAACGCATAGATCCACTATTTGGTCTGTTCGACGTATTGATCTACTATTGACAGACTTGGAATTGCCGCAGGATACATGAGGCAATTGCCGAACACAGATGTTTGAATCGAGGTTTCGTTATGTCTCTGGACTGGATTTCTACAGCCGATCGTCTAAAATCTCTACCGCCCTATGTTTTTGCTCGGCTAGATGAACTCAAGATTAACGCACGAGCCGAAGGGGTCGATCTGATTGATTTGGGGATGGGAAATCCAGATGGTTCTACCCCAGCTCCTGTGATCGACTCGGCAATTCGAGCCTTACAAGATGTCAAAAATCACGGCTATCCCCCCTTTGAAGGCACCCCAAACTTCCGAGCTTCCATCACTAACTGGTACGAGTGTCAATACAACGTTGTTTTGGATCCCAACGGGGAAGCTTTACCGCTGCTTGGATCCAAAGAGGGCTTAACCCATTTGGCGTTGGCTTATATCAATCCCGGCGATCTGATTTTGGTCCCTAGTCCCGCCTATCCTCCCCATTTCCGAGGGCCATTAATTGCTGGAGCAGAAATTTATCCTATGATGCTGTCGGCCAAAAATGACTGGCTGATTGACTTGGGCGCAATTCCTGATGATGTGGCCGATCGGGCTAAAATCATGTACTTCAACTATCCCAGCAATCCCACTACGGCCACGGCTCCTCGGGAATTTTTTGAGGATGTGGTGAAATTTGCCAAGAAACACGAGATTTTACTAGTCCATGATCAAGCCTACGCAGAGTTAGCGTTTGACGGCTATAAACCTACTAGTCTGCTGGAAATTCCCGGCGCAAAGGATATTGGGGTTGAATTCCATACGTTGTCCAAAACCTACAATATGGCTGGCTGGCGAGTTGGATTTGTCGTAGGGAATCGCCATGTCATTCAAGGATTACGGACGCTGAAAACCAATCTAGATTACGGTCTATTTTCAGCAATACAATGTGCGGCTGAGACAGCGCTTCAGCTTCCCGATCGGTATGTCGAAGAAGTCCGGGAACGCTATCGTAGTCGTCGAGACTTTTTGATACAAGGTCTCGGTGAACTGGGCTGGACTATTCCCAAACCAAAGGCCACGATGTATTTGTGGATTCCTTGTTCAGTTGGAATGGATTCGACCACCTTTGCACTATCTGTTCTACAGAAGACTGGCATTGTCGTCACACCTGGGAATGCGTTTGGCGCAGGCGGTGAGGGTTATGTCCGAATTAGTTTAATTGCAGATCATGATCGTATGACTGAAGCACTTAATCGTTTAAA
>JAJAYH010000187.1 GCA_026786325.1 Alkalinema sp. CAN_BIN05
GGTCCGGATGATGCACCCGCGCCAGCTTGCGGAAGGCTTTTTTGATCTCCGCCGCCGCCGCGCTGCGGGTCACGCCCAATCGTTCGTAATAGTCCTGAAATTTGATCGGCAACTAATTCAACTTCCCCTAGAGATTTACGTGGAGATGTAATTTGGATAGAGTTCTGCCAATCTTGAGAAATTTTTAATAAACGTTCCTGATGAGTTAAATCGCTAGATTCTTCACCTGGAACCATTAGCCCATTATTGATCGCTCCTTCCATTCTATGTGCAAAATCTTTCAGGAAATCAATATTTTCTTGACTAAAACAATGAACACGTTTCCAGTTTTCCAGAAAACGAACCTGAATTTGCTCATCATCAAAAGCAATCACACCAAAATTAATCCGTTCACCTGCAATTGGATCAGGGACATATTGAATAATGCTATAACGACTTACCATTGCGTTCTCCCTCCTTTGCTAATTGAACCTACGAAAGATTCAATTAATTCGTGCCGTCGCCTGACTAAATAGTCTACTATAGCCACCCGCTCTTTAATTGTAATACTCCATTCAGTCGGAGGTCTAGCAATTGCCTGCAATATTTCCTGTTCGGATAAGTTAACTAAGGCAGTTATTGCCCCCTGAAGTTCAATTTCATTAAAATTGCAAATTTTGGTAATTTCTGGGTCAAGCATGGCTTCAGGTGCCTGAATTAAGTCTTCGATTGTCCATTCTGGCCCCTGTGGAAAGAAGTTTCCATGATCAACAGAGTAAACATGATTTGGATATTGCTTTTTGTAAATAAACTGTCGATCTGCCGCCCCAACCCAACCATACAGAAGACTTAACCGAGCAAATCGACCGCGATTTTCTGGCTGCTCCTGATAACGGCGAATGTCTCGATCGTCCTCACATTCAGGGATGAAAAGGCTTGCATGGGCTAAACCTGGCTTAAAATACAAAAATTGAGGCTCATCCGGATCACTGATCAACATTACATCTACATCAGCAATAAAAGGCTGTGCAACAGGAGCATCCAGCAACATCCCGAGTTGAGCAACAACTTGATCATTAAAAATCCCTCTCCCAGCCTGTATTCCTTTCAGAATATAGACTTGTCCAGCAACATCCCTTGCTCGTACAGGTTTTGAGGCAGTTTTCATCGGCTCACCGACAAAGCTTTGGATAATGATAGATTCATCAGGCATTGCCATAAACTCTATCAGTTCAGCTTCCCACTGGTCATGCTGCGCTAAATTGTCTGAAGAAGCTGTCACACGCTAAACACCCTAGATAACTCTGTAAATCTACACTGCTCTATCTCTCTCAACAAGATAGTTGTCATTGTTACTTAGTTGAAAACATCCGATCGATCGATAATAAACCATTCGTGATACACCGTTGTCAAAAAGAAAATCTCCCCTGCTACCTTCTCTCAAATCGCTAAAAAGCCAGCCGAAAATGGATCATCACCATAGTGCGTCGTATCCTTCAGAAAAATGGTCAATGTATTCCCATCCTGACTAACGATCGTTCGTAAAATCGTAATATTTGGATGCTGCTCTTGGTCTAATGGAAACAATACAAAATGACCTTCAATCGTCAAAAACTCCGGTTCATGCCAACGTAAAACAGATTCCCAATTCCACGGTCCTTCATGCTTCTCAAGAATTCGATCGTAGCGAATAGACTTGATTTTTTCGATCGTTGTTTCGGATAAGTCGGCTAATTTCATGAATATGACCAAAAATAATAGACTTGTGTCGCCTGAACGACATCACTGCCACTTAGAAGCGACTCCGAACATAAGGCCAATATTACGATCGATGCTCGACAATTGGACGATTTTCTTAACCTGTCACCCATCTACGAGACATAAATAATCTTACTGAAGTCCGTACTGTTTTTTACCGCTATGGTAGAGTATCGATGCACTTCGCGGGTTATCAAATGATCCCGATCGAATCCTGTTGATTATCGATGTGAATGTCGGTTATTCAAATCGCTTGCCTACTACACCTGTCGCCCAGAAAGTCTCTATGAGTTTACCTTTTGTTCTCGATGTACTAATAAGCCTTGTCTTTATTTATCTGATTTTGAGTCTCCTCGCCTCAGAAATTCAAGAATTAATTACAACGCTGTTACAATGGCGCGCCAAACATCTGAAAGATTCTATTGAAAGCCTAATTTCTGGCGGCGATCGGACCCAGGAATCTCGTAAAGTAGCTGCATTAATTGATAGCATTTACAATGATCCATTGATTAAGAATATGAATCAAGAAGCCCATGGATTGATCTCGACAGGCTTTCGATCGGTTACGAGAATCTTGATTCCAGGCAATCGTAAAGGAGCCTTTGGTTCAAATCAATGCACCGGGCCATCTTACATTGAACCCGAAACATTCTCCACCGTGATTGTCGATCGGTTAGGCGTGAGTCATCTAACAGACAAGTTAGTAGAAATTCGCCTAGAAAAGTTTGCAACCCGAATTCTTGGAAATGTCGCAATTGTGGGCGATCGGATTGAAGCACTACCGAATTGTGAGGAATCCACCAGCATTTGGGGCCGGGGAATGGCCATGGGAATTGAATTAGGCAAGGATCGTGGGTATTACCATTTAGTTGAAAGTTTTGCCACCATTCAAAACGATTACCATAACCGATCGGCCAAACTCAGTACTTGCATTGAACGAATGGGCGAAAACCTTGACTGTTTTATTGCATCCTATCAAGGCAGCATGACGGATTTTGTCCAACGCATTACAAATGACAAATTGAGTCTATTTGGGCCGAACAATGAACGAGCTTGGATTACAGGCGGATTGCAACCGACCGTTTCAGACATCGCAGCACTGGTAGACAAAAGCAGCACAATACACCGCGAAATCAAAGCTCGTTATGACAATATTTCGACCTCTGGCCAAGAACTCCAAGCCCGTGTCCTCAGCCGCAAAACCACTTACCTTCAGCAATACTCTGGACTAACGGCAGATGCTGTAAATACTTATCAGCCTAGCGAAGAGGAAGAACAAAATTGTTTGAGTTCAGCCCTAAATGAATTGAGTCCTGAAGAATTTCGGATTTATCAAGATTACCAAACATACCAACAGATCGATCGTGCCCTAGATCATTTACCAAAGTCATTTAGAGACAGTCTAGGAATTTTGGCTCGTCGTGCCGAAACCCGAACTCGCGCCGCAGGAAATGCTGTAGATGATTTCAGGACTGAGGTAGGAATATGGTTTGACCGATCGATGGGACGAACCTCTGGCGTTTACAAACGAAATTCAAAAGGTGTTGCTTTCATCATTGGGCTATTAATTGCAATGTTTACAAATTCTGACACCTTTCATATTTTCAGCCGGGTTGCGAGTGATGATAGTTTGCGGAAAGTGATTACCGATCGGGCTAGTCAAACTGTCCCAAAAACAGACCCAACAACGACAACAGGGCCTAATGTAATTCGTCGTGATTTAGCAGACCTAAAGGATCAAACTCAAGCAGTTCTGGCTGAAATTCCACTTCCAATCACCTGGAATCCTCGCAACCTAAGCCAACAGCTTGATTGCCCCTATGATCCAAAGGCTGACAACCTAAAAAATGGGGATGAAAAGATCTATAGTCTATTAACCCGCGATCAATGGAATGATTTGTATAAAGCTTGTGTTGGCATGAGCAGTACAGATAATGTGCCTGTACCATTTCAGGTGGCTCAAATGATTGTGGCGAGACCGATGGGCTTTTTACGAATGTTATCGGGCTGGTGGATTAGTGGTATCGCGATCGCAATGGGTGCGCCATTTTGGTTTGATTTACTTGGGAAGATTGTGAATGTACGAAACACCGGAGCAAAACCGAAGCCTTAAGTGATTTCTGAGACGATCGTTACTAAAAAGCCCACGAATAAATGATTCTGTGGGCTAGTTGACAAAGCATCTCAGCAGCTAAAAGATTGAGCAATTCCATTCGGACCGTGAAGTCCTGTTTGGCTGTGGCAAGTTCGCTTGAAATTGGCGACGATCGCTAGGAATCCAAGCCGGAGAATTCGCCATTGCACGGGAGTTTTGGGCAATGGTTCCAGCCGTGGTAAGTCCGAGAGCGGCAAGGAATTGGCGGCGATTCATAGCAATTACATTGCACTGATGCAAGATGGCAGATCTAGACTTATTCTAATCAATTCAACGATCGCGTCGAAGTTATCTAGACGACACCTATTTTACTGTTCTCTAATATCTA
>JAJAYH010000188.1 GCA_026786325.1 Alkalinema sp. CAN_BIN05
CCACACCCCGCAACATGACAAACGCGATCGCTGGAAAGTATCCAAGAGCGATCGAACTCAAATACGTCTGAGCATCACGACCGACTTCCACAGATTGCCCACTCAGTTGCATTAATGCGTCGCCTTGGGTTAGCAGGGCTATGGCAGGCAGTGAGATTAAGAAGGCTAAGAGGATTCCTTGGGCGGTGATTTTTTGAATCCGATCGATATTTTGACGACCATACGCTTCAGCCGTTAGAGCCGTCACGCCATTCGTTAGCCCAAGCCCACTCACCCACAGCGCCATAAACAAAGCAGCAGCCAATCCACCCGCCGCTAAGGTATTCGGTCCCATCCAGCCCATCATCACCGTATCAACAAATCCCGTAGCAGATTGAGCGAGTTGGGAGGCGGCCAAGGGAATCGCCAGTGCAATTGATTCTCGGATTTCAGTTTTAAGCGTATCGGGTTTATTCTGGCAATGCATCATCATCTAAACGGCACACGATCGCAGCACAGCCCGCAAATCCTAACATCCCCGCAACAGGTTCAGCCGTCATGACACTAATGGCCAATCCGGTCACTAGGATTACGATCGCTAAAGCACACCATTGTTTTTCGTCCAAACTTAACCCTTCTTGAACTTTAATGCTTCTCAAGACCTGAATCGGAATGGGAGTCGGCATAACGGATTGCGGCGGAAATGCCCAATAAGATGACTGTTGTTCAAAATAATCCGTCCAGCCATTATCTTCGCACCAAGCAGCAATCCATTGTTCGCAGTAGTGATTCATTTTAAAGGAATAATTCATAGTCTGGAATGCTGCTTAGATTATCAAGGGAAAACTCGTAGCTTTTATTCTTGAAATTCAGCTTGGTTAATATGTGTTTATGAATATATTGATCAATAATACTCATAAACACATATTACACCGCCCAAAACTCTGAAATTCTGAAGTCCCTAAATACTAGCAACTCAATCTCTCTTCTCATCATTGATGACATTATTGTTTACGTGATGATGCATAAATATGCTGATTTATTTAATCTAATTGAACTAAATTGATGGTTTAGCAGGGGTCAGTTTTAGCCGATAGCGATACAGTGCAACAGGCGCGCCGATCGCCTCAAAATAGTTTGGGTCTTGTGGCGAAAGATAAATGGCTGTATATTGATCCGCAACGATCGTGGGCACTTTGTTACGATCGGCTTCTACAGGATCAACCTCTATATTTGAGTTAGCATTTGAATTACCATTTGAATTGGCTGCTGTTAAGTCTGATGCAGGCAAGTAACTATATTTCGTTGTTGTTTCAACTTGATTTAGAAATGGTTGGTCTGAAGAACGAAAGATTTGTTGAAAGAACTCACTGGTTAGAAACAAATTTGGAGCAGGTCGTTCACTTTGATGTCCGGTAGTGACGGATACTAATTGTAAGCCGTCTTTTAAAGTTGTAAGTTGTTCATTTGGTAAATTAGGATTGATTTTCACCGATTGAACTACGCCATCACCAAGATAGGCTCGGGCAATACTTAAACCATTAAAGACCCGATCGACCACCACTTTTTCCTGTGAGGACGAGAAATTCATAATAGTCGGCATCCCAAACGTTCGCTTAGCCTTAGTTTTCGTCGGCCCAAATCGCACATCAAACCGTACGGGTTCATTCAAATATTTTCGATTGCCTTCAAATCCCGGCGTTGTCACTTTTGGAACGGGAGCCACCATATCAATCAACGTACTTTCACAAATCCACGTTCCCGACATCCAACCCGGATAGGCCACTTCTTCAAAGTTTGGATTAAGCTCAGGTTTGCTATGCCAGTCAGGATAGGCATTCAGCCGATCGGTCAAACTCTCCGCTTGGGCCGGAAGCACCATGAAACCCAGAAACAGAACAAAGACCAACAGAAGACGAACACAGGTATGAGCGGCGATCGACAAGATGAAATGGAACATCAAAAACCAGAGATCGCAATAAATTTTCTCCAATTTAACCCAGTTTACAATTCTCTTGTCGAATACTTTTAATTGACGGATCGGGCGCGATGACCGATCGAAAACGGCTATGAATGATTTTTTTTTAGCTGAAATTGAATTTCCCCTTGCTTGGGACTCGCTTTATTGGAACAATAGCGACAGCGTTTTTTACTACGGTGTCTCGAATAGTGAAGACTATACCTCCCTTCGACCTGTCCCGACAATTTGAGCAAATCGGGCCTGAAATCAATCAAGCGGCGCTCCAGGTTTTGGCCTCTGGGCGCTATATAGGAGGTCGTTTTGTTGAAGATTTTGAACAGCAATTAGCGGCCTATATCGGCACCTCCGAATGCGTAGCCTGTAATTCCGGGACTGACGCGCTGTATATGGCATTGCGAGCGATCGATATTAGCCAAGATGATGAAGTGATCACCACACCCTTTACCTTCATCGCCACCGCCGAAACCGTGAGTAGCGCCGGGGGAACGCCCATTTTTGTGGACATTGATCCTGTTACTTATAATCTGGACTTGTCGCAAATCGAAGCGGCCATTACCCCGAAAACTAAAGCCATTATTCCCGTCCATCTTTTTGGCCATCCCGTAGACATGACGGCACTAATGGCGATCGCAACGCGGCATAATCTGATCGTCATCGAAGACTGCGCCCAGTCCAGTGGCACTCAATGGAACAACCAGCAAGTCGGAAGCATCGGCCATATTGGGTGCTTTAGTTTTTACCCGACTAAAAATCTGGGTGCTTGTGGGGACGGCGGGGCCATCACCACCAATGATCCTACGATCGCGAAACGGCTACGGGTTCTGCGAGACCATGGGCGCACAGAGGTCTATTACCATGAAGAATTTGGCCTCAACAGTCGTCTTGACGGAATCCAAGCCGCCATTCTCAGCGTCAAACTTCCCTACCTAAACCAGTGGATTGAACAACGTCGGGCCATTGCCAACAGGTACCAAGAGCTTTTGGGTGCGGTGACGGGAATCATTTTGCCGCAGTCGGTGAAAGGCTGTACTTGGAATCAATATACGATTCGAGTTGAGAGTCGGATTGAAGGCGCACGCGATCGATTGCGAGAAAATCTAAAATCAAAAGGTGTTCTCTGCAATGTCTACTATCCATTGCCACTGCACCTCCAGCCAATTTACCGATCGGGCTACAAACCGGGACAATTTCCCCACTCAGAAAAAGCCGCGATCGAAGTCCTATCGTTACCGATGTTCCCGGAACTTACCCTGGAACAACAACAAGACGTGGCCGCCGCTGTCAAAGCTTGTTTAGCGTAGAATGCTAAACAATATAAATAAGCGTTGTCGTACGAGATCTGTTATTTCTTTTCAGGAGCATTTCCTTGAATCTTCCCACTACCGGAAAATCTAAAAAGCTATCGGCCTCTTCCTTTGACGATTTACCGGAAGCGGTTCGGGAAACAGATGTTGCTAGTCCTATATCTAAGCGTCCAGCGCGGTGGGTGGTAGTTGCTGCTGCTGCGATCGTTGGTCTTGTGGGCCTTATTCTAGGCATTCGCGCCCTCCAAAACAACTCATCACCGATCGTAACCGTCCCCCCAAATGCCACAGCTTCGCCACCACCCAACACTGATCGAGTTTTAGGGCATTACACCTATACAGAAGCCCCAGAAAAAGAACTGGAATCCATCAGTGCAGATGGTGGAATTAAATTGCGAACGGCAGCAGCACGGGCCTACACCGCCATGGTGGCTGCTGCTCAAGCGGATGGTGTGAGTATTGGGGTATTGTCGGGGTTCCGATCGATTAAGGAACAGGAAGGATTGTTCTTTGAGGTGAAACAGGAACGATCGCAATCTGTTACGGATCGGGCGAATGTCAGCGCACCACCGGGTCACAGTGAACACCATACGGGCTATGCAATAGATATGGGTGATGGCAATGTTCCGGCGACAAACCTTAGTCCGGATTTTGAAAATACAGCCGCTTTCAAATGGTTGGAAAGCAATGCGGCCAAATACAGCTTTGAACTATCGTTCCCTAAAAACAATATTCAAGGTGTCACCTATGAACCCTGGCATTGGAGATTTGTGGGCGATCGTACAAGTTTAGAAACATTCTTTAAGGCACGGGGAAAATGAATCAATTGACATTGAATTTATGTGCGATCGGTGTCTTTACAATGACGCTATCGGTATTACTCGGTCCATTATTAAATATCCCCAGTTCTTTTCCTGCGATCGCCGTCGCGACCATTCTAATCTTTGCAACCGTTGATGTTCTGAGTTTGGAGGGCAAAGGCGGGAACCTCTTTCTAGATTGGATCGCAGGCTTTTCGTCTTTGCATCGTGAACGCGTGATTCGCCATGAAGCGGGTCATTTTTTAGTGGCGCAACTGTTAGGCATTTCCGTCACCGACTATTCAGTTAGCGCTTGGGAAGCAATTCGTAAAGGGTTCTCAGGGCTGGGCGGAGTTCAATTTGACACATCTGTTTTGGATGATGAATTGAGAGCAGGACGGATTTCAAGTCAATGGCTCGATCGGTTCTGTACGGTATGGATGGCGGGGATTGCAGCAGAACAATTAATGTATCCAATGGCGGAAGGCGGTGGCGACGATCGATCGAAATTTCGATTAATTTTGAGCCAAATTCCCGGTATGGATTCAGTCAAAAAAGAACGATCGGCATTGCTTCAAGCCAAAACATTAATTGAAGAAAACCAAGACGCATTCGATCGCCTAGTAATGGCAATGACGGAACGATCGGCAGTTAAAGATTGTATTGAAGTTATTGCCACAACCACTGAATAGAATAAACATTATATTTCATACTATTCAGTGATCATCATGCTTGCAACTGCCATTTCACATAAGGCAAGGAATCAGCTTTAGCACGGGTTACACTAGCTTGAGCGACCAATTGCCCCGTCGCATCCCAATGTCCTGTTACAAACATTTGACGCGCCCCTTCATTCATCACAATTGTCTCCACCAAATCGCCACAACTGACCGTCATGGCCACCAAATCCAAACTAATGTCCAACTTCGGATTTGCGATGATTAAGGCTTGAATTTGAGTCGAGATCTCGTGGGTCACAATAGCGCAGGGAATGCCCAAGGCAATACAATTACCAAAGAAAATTTCGGCAAAACTTTCACCAATAATTCCCTTAATTCCCCACTTTGAAATCGCCTGAGGTGCGTGTTCACGGGATGAACCACAACCAAAATTATTGTTTGCCACCAGTATGCTGGAGCCTTGATATTGAGGTAAATCAAAGGAATGCTGACCCGCAAGCGCCGCCCGATCGTCCGCGAATGCATGGGCACCCAAGCCATCAAAGGTAACACATTTCAAAAAGCGCGCTGGAATAATCCGATCGGTATCAATGTCATTCCCCACCACTGGAACCCCACGACCCACGACCGACTTGACTTCACTCAACATACCGCGCTCCTAAGTTCAAAGCTTGATTCTTACAGATATTCATGCAGACAAATAGTATAGGAGAATTGAGCGAGCGATCGCCAAAAAACTCCAACGCTACAAGACCTAAAATTGCAATGCTTAATTAGAATGCCAACTTTTGATGCTTATCTCGTTGTCGATCTCGAAGCCACCTGCGGAGACACCATTGCCCATCACCATCGAGAAATTATCGAAATTGGAGCCGTCATGGTCAACCGCCAGTTTCAAATCGAAAGCGAATTCCAAACCTTTGTAAAACCTGTTGCCAATCCGCAACTCACCGACTTCTGCACTCACCTCACTAGCATTACTCAAACCACGATCGATCGATCGCCTGATTTCAACGTCGCAATATCCCAATTTTCCGAATGGATGACGGCCTATCCAAATCGTGTATTTTGCGCTTGGGGAGATTTCGATCGTAGACAAATTCAACGCGATTGCAAACGGCATCATCTCAAAAATCCGCTCAACATCACCTGCTTCAATCTCAAAACCATGTTTGCCCGATCGCAACAACTGCCAGGAACCTATGCGCTAAAGCAAGCCATGGATCTAGCAAAGTTAAGCTTCACCGGAACCCAACATCGCGGCATCGACGACGCTCGAAATCTAGCAAAATTATTACCCTTTGCTCTAGGGCTTCAACGAATCGATCGCAACCCGTAAATTACCATCATGGTTCGCTAACAGCACCGCGCAATCCCCAGCAGACTTGCCGCTCCAATGCATCGCTAACGCAAGTTTGACGGATTGACCGCTTTGGGTCAGCAACTGGTCGGCGGCAGGACGATCGATGCCCGTCAAGTCACACAAAATCCGCAACGCCCGATCGTGCAACTTAATATTCGTCACCGCCACATCAATCATCCGATTGCCGTAAACCTTGCCTAAGCGCACCATCGTTCCAGTCGAAAGAATATTCAACGCCATTTTCGTCACCGTGCCAGAC
>JAJAYH010000189.1 GCA_026786325.1 Alkalinema sp. CAN_BIN05
GAGCTGAATTCCGGTTCCCCCTTTTCAAGGGGGTTAGGGGGATCGGGTGTTCATCGTCACAACCTTCGACTTTTAAAACACCCTCTAAGACGAATAAGCCAAAACTTAATGTCATAAAGCCAAAACCCAAGCCTCCTAAGCCAAAACCTGTGAAACCGGGTGAGTTACAGCCATTTTTTGATTCTGTGGAGACTGGGGAATTATTATCGTTTCCCCGTGGGATTGAAGTGGACGCGATGCCTAAGCCGCCTACGGTGACAGCGTTTGATCAACAGGTGCTGAATACCTGTGGGGCATTTGGCAGTTGGGTTTCGGTGGATCAGGTGCGATCGTTGTTTGAGAAGAATCCTGACATCGTGGCCCAAATTAAAAAAGCCGTAGAAGAAAATGTTGTTCAGGTGCCTGGAATGCCTATTCGTCGTCAGTTGAAGGAAGTCTTTTTTGAAGATTTGGTGGCGATGTGGACGGGACAGCAGGGATTTGAGCATATTTTTTGTGGGCAGGTGAAGGGCAGTCAGATTAGTGGATTGCATTTTGCGGCGCGTTATTATGAGCTTCAACGAAAAGGAGTTATGGGTCGTTTACCGTTTAATCAACGGCAAGAAGAGGTGATTGCGGGATTGGTCTATACCGTGGGGATTCAGGCAAAGGTGAATGGTCGAGTATTAAACGATCGTAAGGGTGGCTATTCCTATGTGAGTTCGGCGCTGGAAATTTTAATTAATGGGACGCGGGCTTATAATCAGTTCAAAATAAATAGCGGGCAGAACAACTCGGTGTCTTTATACAATGTTGAAGACATTGAGACCTTACAGAGGTTTAAGGCGGTGTTTGTGAAGAACGATCGGGGCATTGTGACAATGTATCTGGATGCTACGCCAAATGCTTGCGATCGTGCTTGCGATCAGAGTCCTGAGTAGAGCATGTTACGTAGGGCGTGCTATTTTCTCTAGCGCTTTTCGATTGGGGTTGATATTGAGAAACGATCGGAATAACATGACCTTCATCATTAAGTCCCAGCGATCGCACAATTCTTTATAGCTTTATATATGTTGACTCTTCATCAAGCTACAAATAGTCAGTTATCTGCACTTCTTGAGCAACCCTAACGCTCTGACATAGATGGGTTGCTACTTCCTCAGAGTGAAGAGGTTGCCCCTAGGTTCTGGATCGAGTTTGTTAATGACCAATTAAATCAAGACACTCAAAACAGTTTTTGGTGATCTCCTCGATCGATCGTAGTCGATTCTTTTGCAGAGGGGCTACACCAACGGTTAATAGTTGGGATGATCGGATTTAAAAGTCCTCCAGACAGTAATGGATCGGTTAAAATTAGATATGGAATAGTGTCTTCTCAACAAGGATAAGGATTTGCGACTCAAGCTGTGGATTTGTTGGTTAAAGAGGGATTTTCAAAGCCTGAAATTCAAATGATTGTGGCTTATACGGTGCCGATGAATTCAGCATCTGGGAGAGTTTTGGAGAAGAATCAATTTATAGAGGGCGAGAGTAAAATTGATCCAGAGGATGGAGAAGTTTGGGTTTGGCGAAGAGCGCAGTAAAGAAACCATGCAAATCAACGATCGCAGGATAATTAAGTCGTTAGAAAGCAAAAGACGATGGGTATTTTAGAGTCACAAGCGTTCTCTTCGTTAACTTAGACTCTACCGTCATACCAAAAAGCGTTCTCTTCGTCAACCCAGACACTGTTATGCCAAAAGTAGCCTTCAACTGGCTTTCCAAAATCAATGTAGGCAAAAAAATTGGTTTGGGATATGGATTGGCTTTAGGGGCAGCCGTTACCGGAACCCTGATTGGGTTTAGCGTTGGCGGCCAATATCAACAACAGGCTTCCAAGCAAGAGGAGCATACTCGTAATGAAGTCGAACTGTTGCATCAATTGCAGGCTCAGGTTTTGCAAATCCGTACTCATCAGCAGCAATTAATTCCTTTATCGCAGTTCCCAAACCAATTTGAAGAAGAATACGCTCACATCTTAAAACATCAAGCTGAAATCAGAGGAACGTGGCAAAAGTTGAAGGCGTTTCTAGAAAATCAGCCGACTTGGATAGATCCTGTACATCAGCAGCAAATCCCTGCATTTATGCAGAAGTCTCAGGCGATCCCAGACTCCTATTTAAAAGAGGTCGATCTCCTAGTCAAGCAAGTGCGTCAGGCGCAGCAGATATCTCCAATAGAGATTGAGCGATCGCAGAAATCGTTTCTAACATTCACTAATAGTAAGCTAGCACTTAGCTTTGATGGAATATCCGACGATTTAGTCGGGTTAATTGAAGAATCCTACACTGAATTTCGTAAGGCGGATGAACTTTCCAATCAAGCTGATGAGATTAGTAAAAAAATTGTATCGGGAAGCATCGGATTGTCTATCTTTATCGCAACAATTCTGGCTGTATTAACCAGTCGTGCCATTTCACAGCCAATACAACATCTGACACAAGTTGCTCGAAGATCTACCCAGGAGTCAAAATTTGATATACGAGCAGACATCACGACTCAAGACGAAATCGGCGTGCTTGCCAATGTCTTCAATCAACTGATTGATTCTGTTCAACACTTGCTAGAGCAGCAGCAAGCTGCCAACCTGCAACTTGCCACACAAAACGAGACATTGGAACAACGAGTTCAAGAACGAACGGGAGAACTCAATGACCAAAATCAGCGTTTGCAAGCCCTGCTTAATCAACTCCATCAGACCCAAGTGCAAATGATTCAGAGTGAAAAAATGTCGAGCCTAGGTCAGTTGGTAGCTGGAGTCGCGCATGAGATCAACAATCCAGTCAACTTTATTCACGGCAATCTTGCCTACATTCAAGAGTATGGAGACAAGCTGCTGAATCTTGTTAAACTTTATGAAAGGTATTATCCTCAACCTGTCGCTGAAATTTTGAAAGAATCTGAAACGATCGAACTAGAATTTTTACAGGAAGATTTACCGAAGCTCTTGAGTTCAATGAGAATGGGGACAAACAGGATTCGAGAGATTGTTTTATCACTGCGAAATTTCTCACGTCTAGACGAAGCTGAGTTTAAAGCTGTTGACATTCATGAAGGAATTGACAGTACCCTATTAATTTTGCAATATCGTTTAAAAGCAAACCCTGAATGCTCCGAAATCAATGTGATCCGAGAGTATGGTGAATTACCTTTAGTTGAATGCTATGCAGGGCAAATCAATCAAGCATTTATGAATATTTTGGCAAATGCAATTGATGCTCTGGAGGAAGTCAACGCAAATCGAACGTCTCAGGAGGTGAAGGAAAATCCAAGTTGTATCAGAATTCGGACTTCACGAATGGGAGAAGAGTCAGTGAAAATTACGATCGCAGACAACGGGTCAGGGATGCCTGAACACATCAAACAACAAATTTTTGACCCATTTTTCACCACGAAACCTGCCGGGAAGGGCACAGGTATGGGGATGTCGATTAGCCATCAGATTATTACTGAAAAACACAGTGGTAAGTTAGAATGTTTTTCGACACTCGAAGCAGGAACGGAGTTTGTAATGCAAATTCCTGTCCGTCGGCATATTCGTAAAGCTATCTAACAACCCGGTTGTACTCGATCGCATCAAGGTTATTTATTGAAGCCGTTATAGCTTGGATTTGTGTTGAGTATAGTAAGAAGCTTGACCGATTAATGTAATGTTCAGAAATAGGTTCTTGTAGGGTTGTCAGTGAGACAATTTTTAAAGGCGAACAATGAGATGATCTTGTAGCGAAAATTGTTCGAGACGAAACAGTATTTTACAAGAGTGATAGCTGGACACAGATGAATATGAAATGGTTGATTCAATATATTTATGAAATCAAATTAGATAAAGTTATTCTATGGTGCTACTTTATCTGGTATATCACGGTAGTCTATTTTTATTTTGATCCTTCGCCTAAAATATGGATTAATTCAATTGGTATAAGTGTTGTAATCGGAACAGGTCTGATACTAAGTGTTTCTTCTGAAAAGGTTAGCGTAAAAGATCATTGGCAGACATTCAGGCTGTATCTCATGCCATTTTGTGTCTCTAGTTTCTCTGCTTTAATTAAAGACCATGGATTTATTGTATTTATTTCACCCAAGATTACAGAAACCACAGTATCGGTAATGTCTTGTGTATTGTTTTTATTAATTGTTTTTGTAGTCAAATCAGTCAATAGATAATCAATAGCTCGCTAACAATCGCCTGTATTCGGAACGAATCGTTATCCGATCGATCGTTTGGATTCAGCAAACCAACAGCGATTCAAAAATGTCAGAGGCTGAAACCATTGTTTCCGTTCAAACTTCATAGATAAGTACGATCGGCTGGAATGCGTTTATTTGGAATTGCTGAGGGCGCATTAAGTCGGACGCTTCGAGTTCCTCTATACTAGATGGCGGAACTCTATAATCTTTACCCATGGAATCCCCTTCCGTTTGCCCAGTGCCCCTTGAGCAACGCCCCGTGAACGAGTTTCGGGAGTTAACCGAGTCACAATATTTTCGGTGGGCAACTCTGCGGGGTTGGGATTTTTTTAAGCCATTAGCGATCGCCTTTGGGGCCAGTTTTGTTATCTCAGCGCCGACCTCGGCAGCCAGCTACCCGATCGCTGAAGCCCCGTTGGAATGGTTTTTGATTGCGGCAGCGGGGGCTTGCCTGATTCCATTTTTGATGTTGATTCGGCTGTATTTGGGTTGGAACTACATTCGGAGTCGGTTGTTGGATACGAAGATTTTTTATGAAGAAAGCGGCTGGTATGATGGCCAGACTTGGGAAAAGACCCCAGATTTTCTCAATCAAGATAAGCTGATTGTTACCTACGAAGTTCAGCCCGTGGTCAAACACCTTCAGCAGGCGATCGTTTTTGCTGGGGGCGTGCTGTTTGGGCTAATTATCGCTAGCATTGGATGGGCGTTTCTAGATTAACTAGAACACGTTAAGGAATAGTTTGATTGACCCTTTTAGGATTTTTGGTGCCATGACCAGCAGAGCAAGACGTGGGGACACCCCAGAGCTACAAATTAAGCTGTTGCGTGAAGGCATTGTTGAATCGGTTCACCATGCTCATGCCGTGGTGTGTGACGATCGGGGCCGGGTACTTTTGACGGCGGGACAAGCGCTATATGAGACGTTTATCCGATCGTCGTTGAAGCCATTTCAAGCCATTTGTGTGACTTCGACCGGGACATTGGAGCGATTTGGGTTAACCGATCGTGATTTGGCGATCATTTGCAGCTCCCACCAAGGGACCATGGAGCAAGTTCGTCAGGCGTTTAATATTTTGTGGCGGGCTGACATTGATTCGACGGCGCTACAATGCCCAATTCCGGCGGGGAAGACCAATGCCCTGGAGTACAACTGCTCGGGGAAGCACGCCGGGATGTTGGCCGCCGCAAAGCAGATGAGTTTGCCGACGGCCACCTACCTGCAACGCAATCATCCGGTGCAGCAGTTGATTTTGACTCGGGTAGCGGATTTGTTGAAGATGCCAGCGGAGGAATTTATTGTGGCGCGGGACGACTGCGGGGCACCGACCTATTTGATGCAGTTGCAGCAGATGGCTTGGCTTTATGCGCAGTTGGGTTCGGGTGAGAGTTTGGACCTGGAACAAATTGTTCGGGCCATGACGGTGCATCCTGAGTTAGTGGCAGGTGTGGGTGAGTTTGATACTGAAGTAATGCGATTGACTCAGGGCGAAATTGTTAGCAAGTCTGGGGCGGAAGGCGTTCAGTGTTTGGGTCGAGTCCGGGAAGGTATGGGAATGGCCATTAAGGTCGTCGATGGATCGAAGCGGGCTAAATATGCTGTAGCGGTGAACTTATTGGAGCAGATGGGTTGGATTAGTCCGGCGGCGGTGGATGAGTTGACGGAGCGATTTGTTGCGATCGGTTCCTTCAAGCGCTTAGAGATTGAGGGCGAATTGATTTCTTCTTAGCCAAACTCACCCGCGACTAAAGCCAGCCCACCAGCCCTTTAGTCGCGGAGTAGTTCTTTTAATCTAATATTTTGTAAAGCGGCACCCCTTAGGATTTACCCCATGAATCGATCGAACCAGACAATTTTGGCTGTGGAGGATTTGCGGGTGGAGTTCCGAAGCCGCCATGACACGTTGATCGCGGTGAAAGACATTTCATTTCGAGTTAATCGCGGTGAAACCCTGGGAATCGTGGGTGAGTCTGGTTCGGGGAAGTCGGTGACAGCGTTGGCGGTGATGGGGTTGGTGGAGAATCCGGGGCAGGTCACGGGTGGACAATTGTGGTTTGATGTGACGGGTGACTCGGATGGCGGTGTAGATTTACGATCGCTTTCCCGCAAGCAATTAGAAACCCTGCGCGGTAATCAGATTGCAATGATTTTTCAGGAGCCAATGACTTCGTTAAATCCGGTTTATACCATTGGATTTCAGCTTGTCGAAGCCATTCAATTGCATCAGCCACTGACTAAATTGAATGCCGAAAAGCGGGCCTTGAGCTTGTTGCAAGAAGTAAAATTGTTGCCCAGTGATGACGCATTACTTGAAGAATACAATCAATTAAATAATCCAGGCGAGGCGATCGATCGTCATAAACGCGCATTGCTCGATCGCTATCCCCATCAGCTTTCTGGCGGTCAGTTGCAGCGAATTATGATTGCCATGGCGATTTCTTGCGATCCCGTATTGTTGATTGCAGATGAACCGACGAC
>JAJAYH010000190.1 GCA_026786325.1 Alkalinema sp. CAN_BIN05
GAGTAGACGAAAACACCAACGCATAAGTGAATGTGCCAACAAATTAACTACAGCTTATAGCTAGAGCTTACCCAGACCCGTCCACCAGAAGACTAAAGCACTAACACCATTGGACACCACACCATTAGTCACAACACCAGTACCCTCAAACCCCTCGGAACCACCATCCCAATTAAAGTCACTAACTACTAAATTAATCGATCCCAAGGATAGGGTCGGGTTGTAACGGAGTCGTAGATTATAGGTACGGCGGCTATATTCTAGGAAATAATCCGTACTAATTTCTTTGGATGTGTCCACGTTCCATGCGGTTTGAAACCCAGCGCGAATTGGCCCATAGATTTGCTGAGTAAGTCCGCCCGCTAAGATTTTTGCATCTGCGGCCCGATCGAATAAAAACGGCGAATTTCCGGTTCTAATGGCTTGCGAATAGGTCAAGTTGAGAGCCGTATAGTCAAAGATGGGCTTTGAAAAATGACCTAATTGCGCATTGAATCCCGCAGTAAACGTCACGTTATTTTGGCTATCTCCACTGCTGTAGCCTGATGCAACGCCCGTCGTCCCTACGATGAAATCCAGATAGGGCACAACAGGCTTTGGTGTATAACGCATTCCTTCAGTTTGGGTTGGGGGTAGACCGACACCTTGCCACAGTCGAATAGTGCGGCTAAGGGCGGCGGCGGCTTGGTAGCGGTTTAAATTGATTCGGTTATTTTTACGCCCCAGTTTTAATAAGTCAGCCCGATCGGTATCGGCATTGATATACTGATAGCCCAATTGATAGCTAAGATTTATTCCGGTGTCCCACAGTGGAATATTGGGTGAATACAACAGTCCGCCTATAGTGCTTTGGACATCTTGAAATCCTAAGGAGTTGTTAAACAGACGTTTACGGTAGGCTCCTTGTAGGGCTAGGGTGTGGGTTCCGATCGGTTGAAGGATTTGAAGGTTTCCCCGGAAGCGTTGTTCAAATTGATTTAAGTCGAGGCTTGTCAGTTCGAGGGCTGCACTGAGCTGAGTTCGTCCCAAGCTTGCGGCGATCGTTGCCTTTGTCCCAAACCAATCACTGATGTTGCTAGTATTAAATGCCCGCTGTAGGTAAATTTCTGGAGTGATGTCTAGATAAAAATTAGGCGATGCAATTAAGGTGAAACCGCGCTCAATGTAAAGTCCACCCCGATCGAGACTGTCATAGCCTGGAGAAATCCGCAATAGGTCTTTTTTCGGGCGACTATCCAGCAAAATACGATTGCGGGGAATGGGAAGCTTGAAGCGTTGGTCAAAGACTAACTGGGGATTTTCGAGCAAGACTTCATCTTCGTAAATCGACCGTTTGCGGGAGCTAGCCGATCGGGCACGTAGCTCTAATTCGGGGGGCGAAAAGGGATCGTTGGTAATCCGAATATTTTTTGCATCCCAGCCATCCGGAAAGAACTCCGCCGAATCTGCCTCAAATCGCAATCGTCGATAGCCTCGTCCACCTTGCCCCTGTTGCCCAAGAGGACTAAAGTCGCTCCCAACCACTAATTCCGAACCAATGCGGCTGTCGATGCCCGTGGCGGGTTGGTTACGATAAATCCGATCGCTGATGGATTTGCCGATGGTTGAACTGGCTGATACATCGGTGCTGAGCGGGCCAGTAAAGTCTTGGCTGCTTTGGGTGGCGATTTCTCCTTTGGCTCCGCGAATGCTTCCGTTTCCTTGGACAAAATTGTATTCAAACCGATCGCCCTGAAGCACTTGCGAGCCTTTGACGAAGGTTACGTTTCCTTCAGCAACGGCAAACCGATTGACTAGGTTGACTTGAAGCCGATCGGCCTTGACTCGGCTATCGCGAAACCGCATGAAAACATTGCCTTCAGCGGTAAAAATTTGGCGGCGATCGTCGTAGGTTTGTCGATCCGCTTTGAGTTCAACCATGCCATCTGCGGCGAGCGGTTGAATTGCGCTGGGCAACGGAACGGTGGGATCTGAAATGCCTTTAGTTGGAACGGTAGATGCTGGAGTTTCTTGACTCGGAGGCATCGGGCTGCTGGTACGATCGGAATTGGGAGAAATTTCGATTGAAGGGATTGGTGTGGGGGCTGTGCCATTACTCGGGCTGATGGGCTGAGTTGCCTCTGACAATGATGGGAGTGCGGAATCGGGCGCACTTTGGGCCACACTTCGGGTCAGGGCGGGGGGAGTTTGCGACAAGAATTCTGGAGTCTTGAGCAATTCAGCGAAAGCAGCCGGATAGGGCATAGAAAGTGTCTCACAAAAAATAAGACAGCTTAAGGAGGAACCGAGGGCTTAACTTAAGGCCGATCGCACAGTGATCTTATGAAGATAAATCTGTGAACGATCTGCTCTTTAGTTCAGTCTCAGAACCAACCCACTAACTGTCTATCACGATAGCGAATAGATTTTTTCATCAACCAACAAGAGAAATTACTCAAGGTCGCGTTGGTTGGGGTTCCGTGATGGATCGCTGTTTAGGAGCCCAAAAATGAACATCAACAAAAAC
>JAJAYH010000191.1 GCA_026786325.1 Alkalinema sp. CAN_BIN05
GCCTACGCCAATGCTCTAAACGCCGCCGAGACCCTCTATCAATCTTGTATTTTCCTCGACGGAAAAGCTGCAGAACTTTCTGAGACTGGAAACCTTGCCCAGAAGATGACTTATGTATTAGCCCGTACAGGTAAACTCCCGCAAGCCTCAGAAAACCTGGAAAAAAGCCGCGCTCGTGGCCTCACTGAAAGTCTCAATCGCGATCGTGCTGATCTCAAACAATTAGAACAAGTTAAACCCAAACTATACGAACAGTATCGAACTATTACTGAACAGCTTCGTGCATTGGAAAACCAACAGCGCGATCGAATGACCAGCAGCGATCGTCACAACATCACCCCCGAAGTCCTCCGAGAAACAGCTACAAACCTCCGTCAACAACTCAACAATCTAATCCAAGAAATTCGCCAAGTCCCCGGCTACGAAGCATTCCTAACGTTGCCGACATTTCAAGATGTTCGTCAGGCCGCAAAGTCCGATTTGACAGAGTCAACGCTTTGCGAACGTCCCTTGGTTTATCTCACGACCACATCAGCAGGTAGCCTTGCTCTCATTGTCACCCCAGAAGATGTTCAATCCATTTGGCTGAATGATTTGAATCAAGAGCAACTTCAGGGAATCGTACAAACTTGGTTTGCTTCATACAATCAATCCCAGACAGACCACCAAAGTTGGTTAGATGCGATCGACATCACCACCCGCCAACTCTGGGAACCCCTAATGCAGCCCCTCATCCAATCCCTCAAAACCCAAAATATCCACCAAGCCACCCTCATACCCACCGGACTCCTCAGCTTCCTCCCCCTCCACGCCGCTTGGACTCCAGACGAAAATTGCCCAACCCAACGCCACTACGCCCTCGACGACATCTACTTTACCTACGCTCCCAACGCCAAATCTCTCACCGCCGCCCAAACGATCGCCCAATCCATCCAACCCACAACCATCCTCGCGATCGACAACCCCACCCAAAACCTCCCCAACTCCGGACGAGAAATCAACGCAGCGATCGACAGCTTCCCCAATCCGATCGTCCTCCGCCATGCTGAAGCCACCGTTGAGAACGTGCGATCGAAACTCACAGAAGCATCGATCGTCCATTTCTCCTGCCACGGCACCGCCAACCTCAACGAACCCCTCAACAGCGGTCTCGAAATGAGCGACGGTCTCCTCATCCTCCGCGATATCCTAGCCCTCAACCTCGCAGAAAAAGGCGGAATCCGACTCGCCATCCTCTCCGCCTGCGAAACGGGACTCAATGGGATTGAAAACGCCGACGAAGCCATCAGCCTACCCACAGGTCTTCTCCAAGCCGGAGTTGCCGCAGTCATTGCATCCTTCTGGTCCGTAGACGAACTCAGCACTATGATTCTCCTAATCCGCTTCTACGACTTCTGGCGAAAAGATGATCTAGAACCCTCCATCGCTTTGCATCAAGCACAACTTTGGGTCCGAGATACCACCAGTCAGGAAAAAGCAAATTACTTCAAACCCACTCAGCCGGAACTATTCCAAAAACTCATCTTGCATCCCCCTGACTACTTCGCCCATCCCTTCCATTGGTCAGCCTTCAGCTATACAGGCGTATAGAATAGAAATAATACAATCAGGCAAAATCAATGGCACAGATTAGCTTAGAGATTTCGGATGAATTGTTACAACAGCTTGCCCAAACCGGGAGAACACCAACTGACATATTGCAAGAGCAATTAGCAAATTTCTCTGCGAACCCGATACCATCAGCCTTGTCACATCAATTTGAACAATTAGCTGCACAATGGCGACAGGAGACCGGACATTTATCAATGATGAATGACATTGTTCTCAATCGATCGTATCAACAAATTATTGGCATGGGAAAACCTGCGATCGTCCTAATCCTTCAAGATCTGAAAAAACAACCGGATCATTGGTTTTGGGCATTGCGATCGATTACTGGAGAAAACCCCATACAGCCGGACGATCGGGGACGCTTACAAAAGATGGCTGAGGCTTGGTTAGAGTGGGGGCGACAACATGGATATCAATGCTGAATTAGAGCAAGATTGGCCAGGTTTGGCGCGGACTTCCTATCGCATCACCAGCAAACATACGGGCAACTACAACTGTCTGGCTTGGGCAATAGAAGAAACCGATCGATGGTGGTCGCCGTTACCCGATGATGATTACTACTGGCCGGAAGGAATTCCCAGAGAGGTGTCGATGTCGGCATTTGTGCAAGCCTATGAGACGCTGGGATTTATGGTTTGTGACGATGGGGAGTTAGAAACTGGAGTTGAAAAGTTGGCGATTTATGCAACATCGGATGCCAGACCTCAGCATGTCGCTCGCCAGCTACCCAACGGATTATGGACGAGTAAATTAGGGAGATTAGAGGATATTGAGCATGAATTGGATGGATTAAGCGGGGATTTATATGGGACTGTACAGAAATTTATGAAGTCTGTTCAATCTAAATCAAAAATTCTTCAGGAAAACCTAAACTAGAACTTGAAGATCTTCAAACCACACGTTCGCCTAAACTTCTCATGACTTACACCCGCGAACAAATCCTCCATACGGCCAAACTCCTCCAACCCCAACTCGCCAAGCTCCCGGATCTCAATCTCGAACTTCAAA
>JAJAYH010000192.1 GCA_026786325.1 Alkalinema sp. CAN_BIN05
GCTAATGATAAAGCGGCTTTCAGCTTCTGGTTAGGATGTCAAATGGGTTCTATATGAAAAAATATAAGAAAGATATACGCAGTTCTTTGTTTAGACAAGTATTGAGAGGAAAGATCAATTTTGTTGGAATGGTAAAAGGAAAAGACAATCAAATATATCTTACATATTTAAAATGGTTTCGTGAACTTTCAAAAAGGGAACGCGAATCTTCTCAATAAGCGAAACGATCGCACTACATCGAACAAACCTGCAACCGATCGCCCCATTGCTGAGATTGAATAGCAAGCGAAGAACGATCGCCGATCGCGTAGACCTGATGGAGGATTGAGCGATCGTGTATCAAGCGATGGTTATAGAATTGAGAATTGAAGAGGTGAGGCTTTGACTCTTGCGTTACCATACATAAAACAGACGATCGGTGATCACCATGACTCTCAAAGAATCTGTCCTCCAAGGAATCGAAACCGCAGACGATAAACTACTTGAAGAACTTCTTCAATTGATTCGATCGCGCACCACTAAGAAATCGACCTTAACTCTATCGGATACGATCGTTGATTTTTTCCGTAACTCTCCCCTCGCAGAAGCCATCAATAGTGGTGAGCTTGATCTATCCCGTGACCGAACTATTGAAGCCGATCGGTTTGTCCGATAATGTACTTAATCGATACCTGCACCATTTCAGAATTGATCGTCAAACAACCCAGTCCAAACGTTCTCGACTGGTTTGCCAAGCAACCACCTGATAGCCTCTATCTCAGCGTTGTTACGATCGGCGAGATCACCAAAGGCATCCAAAAAATGCCCAAATCCCATCGTCGATTCGATCTAGAATCTTGGCTCAATCACGAATTACTGGTGCAATTTCAATCACGAATTGTTGAAGTAAATCTCGCGACCATGACGATTTGGGGAGAATTGAGTGGAAGGCTTGAAGCCCAAGGACGACGATTGCCCAGCATGGATGCTCTCATTGCTGCCACAGCCCTTAAGACAGGCTTCACGCTCGTCACCCGTAATGAAAAAGACTTCACCGGAACAGGCGTAATCCTCATCAATCCATTTACGGAATAAAAGTGATTGCCATGACTCTCAAAGAATCTGTCCTCCAAGAAATCGAAACCGCAGACGATAAACTACTTGAAGATCTTCTTCAATTGATTCGATCGCGCACTACCAAAAAATCCACCTTAACTCTATCGGATACGATCGCCATTTACCCTTGAAAGTGCGATCGGTGAAGGACTCGACATTGGTCCAGACGAAATTTGGGGCAATGTTCGCGACAAAACACCCGCCGACATTGAGCCTCGCTGGTAATCTATGCGTTATCTCCTAGACACCAATATCATCCCAGAACCAACCAAACTTCAGCCGAATATCAATCTCATTAACGCATTAACGCACTACGCCGAAGACATTGCGATTTCTGCCATCAGTTGGCATGAACTTTGGTATGGAACCGATCGCCTTCCCGCATCCCGTAAACGTACAACATTAGAGATCTACCTGACAAACCTCGCCAGCACAGGAATGCCCATTCTCCCACCCAGGAAGGCGGAGGCGGGACACGGGATGGTAGAGGGGATGAGGGAGGTGTGCAGTCAGTGGAAGTGAGGGAATTTAGAATTGTGAATGGAGAATTGAAACCATTAAACAAGACTATATCCAGAATCAGCCCGTACATATTCTGGTTGTAGACCCAGTACAATATCCTCGCGTAAAACACCCATTGATACCAATTCTTGAGCAATCAAACGATCGGTCTCATTGCGCTGAATCCAGATTTTCCCATTCTTAATATCCAAATGCATCAACACCGTATAAAATCGCCGATGTCCCTGCCAACCTAAACTCACAAGCTGATAATGATCGCGATCCCGATCGCAAATCATCTGAATCTCAGAATCAGGCTCCCCGCGATCGTCCCCGCAATAATCTTGCAACAATTTTCTAATGATTTCTCGATATTGTTCTAACCGTTCCATAGCACAATCTCCTCCTCGATCGGGTTATAAACCAATAGTCTGACCTCGTAAGTCCTCACCGAAGCCTTCGCTAAAGGACGCTGAAAAAACACCTCATAAGCCCTCAGCGGAACTGCCAGATAGAGTATCCGATCCGGCTCCAAACTCTGCAACACCAAACGATAATTCAAAAACTGTCCCAACGCCGCATGATAATCAAACAGCGCCGATTCACTCAAAAAACTCTTAATCTCAACCGCTATTTTCTCACGTCCTCGCTCCGCCGCCAATAATCTTTCCGCACCCAAATCAATCCGCACTTCATCTTGATCTGAAAACTTTAACCGTAGAGGATCGGTAATAATCCAATTCTCTTTCAGCAAAGCTGACTTCACAGCATCATGGTATTAGTCCTTCGCAGACATAGGCGATCAAATTTACAGATGTACCATCGTCATTATACCCGCTCGTTATGCTCTCGAACCTCGACGGTTAGGCCCACCTTCATCTCCTCGCCGATCGGAAGCGCACAGACCTCATGGGGGATTTGGCGATCGTGTATCCAGCGATTTTGTTATTTGGGCAGCGGGGCACGAGATGGTGGAGGGGATACGGGAGGTGTGTAGTCAATGGAATTGTGAATTGTGAATTGAAGAGGCGATGCGCTACAATTTTGATTTAATCCAAGTCAACTACAACCGAACTTATGAACATCACCCTCACCCCTGAGCACGAGAGATTTGTTCGAGAAAAACTCCAAGATGGATATTACAAAACCATTGAAGAGCTTTTAGTGCAAGCATTCCACCTCCTCGAAGAATGGGATGACCTCTCCCCAGACACTCCATTGACCCCAAATCAACAACAAGAACTCGATCGTCGTCTCGATCGTCATGAACAAAATCCCACCAGAGGTACAACCTGGGAAGCCCTAAAATCGAGACTGTTGAGCAACCCTACATGACCTACAAACTCATCATTAGCGAGGAAACTGAACTCGATATTGAAGATGCATTTGAATGGTACATAATCCGAAATCCACAATTAGGTTCTAAATTTGTTCGAGCAATTGATACCGCAATTTCGAGAATCGGAAACAATCCCTTCGCATACCCCAAGATTCAGCGACAATCCCGCCGAATCTTGCTTCATCGGTTTCCCTACAGTTTGCTTTGCACCATTAATGAAGAAGAGAATCTCATTTCAATTATCGGCTGCTTCCATAGCAAACGTGATCCCAAAATCTTGAACGATCGAATTTAGCATCATTCAATCTTAATTTGAACATCTTCGCGTTACCATAGAAAAATAGACGATCGGTGATTACCATGACTCTCAAAGAATCTATCCTCCAAGAAATCGAAACCGCAGACGATAAACTACTGGAAGATCTTCTTCAATTGATTCGATCGCGCACTACCAAAAAATCCATCTTAACTCTATCGGATACGATCGAAGATTTGTTGCTCATTGCTGAAATTGGCGCAGGCGATGAATTTAAAAATCGAATTCGGTATATTCCACTTTAAAAAGCGATCGCCTGCACATCACACATTGTCATTACATCCACTCATCACGAATTTGATATTGATACTCCAAAGGATCTTTCTGAAGACAAATTACACCGCTGAATTTATTCAAATTTATCAGTGTCGGATGACCATAATCATCAGCTTCAATAAGATACGATCGAAGTTCCCCACGCTCTTCCTGCGGTAATGATTGAATCAACGATCGAATAGACTCTACCAGTTGAACATTCATAAGAAATTAGACCTTAAAAAGGCTACTTACTAACTATAATACGATCGCCTTCCCCTCGCATCCTCCCGTCTCCCGACTGTATAAATGCACCTTCACCTTCTCACCCACCGAAAGCGCGCAGACCTCATGGGAGATTTGGCGATCGTGTATTCAGCGATTGCACTACATCGCACAAACCTGCAACCGATCGCATCCTAATCAACTAACTAACTCAATCAAATAGAAATCCTAAATGACCAAACCTTCCAAACTGGGTTAATTCAAATATTTATCCAAACCAAAACGATCGCACCCGTAAAGTAGGCACCTCCGCCCCTCTAGCAAGCAATTTCTACCACCTGAGAACCGATTATCAACTCTTTCAAAGCCGCTAAAAAAGTAGTCATCAGCAATTTGTGCAAATTACGATTCGTCACATTTCCACAAGTCAACCACAGAATTTGGGGCGGCACTCCCAATCGACAAACTAAATCCACAAAATCACTATCCTTCGTCATAATGACTAACCCCTCACCCTCCTGCCTTGCCGCCTCAAAAATTTCCACCTCTCGCGCATCTCGTAACCCCAAATCTCGCAACGAGAACGCCTCTACCTAAAACGTTTCCGTTAACCAAATCGCCAATGTCGGCGGTAACTGAGCATCAATCCAAATTTTTATGCCGTTAACCGAGGAAACTCAGTCCGACGCGCCGCAAAAACTAAACAAGCTTGAATATCTTCCATTTCCAAATCGGGAAAATCCTCCAAAATTTCTGTCACACTGACGCTTTCTGCCAACATCTCCAACACATCACAAACCCTTATTCACATTCCCCGAATACAAGGCCGACCGCCACATAACCCCGGTGTCTGCGTAATGCGCTTCATCAAATCCTGTAACTTACCCATCTATCACCTCATCTGGATCGATTTTTTACCCTTAGTTCCTCAATCATACCGCACCCAATTCACTCCAATTTACTCCCCAAACCCCATAAAACAACCGACCGTCAATTCAAACTGTCTCAATTCAAACTTTCCATTCAAACGAAATAGATCGCACTCCCCAAACAGCACGATCGTCATTCAAATTTAGAGTTCAAATTTAGAGTTCAAACCCTAGGTCGGTAATACGCGCAATACACTCGCAATACTAGACAACACATTCATTTGTTCAATCTCTGCTAAAGCCGATCGGAAATCACCTTCCTTAACCACATGAGTCACCACCACAATTTCCGCCAACCCATCACGCTTATCGGCTTGAACAATTGATTCCAAACTGACGTGATGATCGCCAAAACAAGTTCCCAACTTACCAATCACACCCGGTAAATCTTGGGTTAAAAATCGGGCATAAAACTTCGATTCCAACGTTTCCAAAGGCGCGATCGCAAACTCTTGACGGTAGGCACAAGCCAAAAGCGGATCCAAAAGCGGAGTCCCGTCGGCCTGCTTAGCACAATCGCGTCCCACCTTAAGTAACGCCGCAATATTCAACAAATCCGCCGTCACCGCACTCGCCGTCGGTCCCGCACCCGCACCCCGCCCGAAGAACATCACTTGTCCCACCGGATCGCCCTCAACCAAAATTGCATTGTAAACATCATTCACATTGGCCAAAGGATGACTCTTAGGCAACAGCGTTGGATGAACACGGACTGCCAGAGTATTAGGAGCCGAGTCCGATCGTTCTGCAATGCCCAAAAGCTTAATCACAAACCCCAACTTCTCCGCATAAGCAATCTCCGATCGGCCCACCTCACGAATGCCCTCACAAGACACCTGCGACCGATCGACCCGTCCACCAAACGCCAACGCCGCCAAAATCGAAATCTTATCCGCCGCATCACCACCATCCACATCCGCCGTCGGATCCGCCTCGGCATAGCCCAACCGTTGCGCATCGGCTAGCACATCCGCAAACTCCGCCCCCTCGTTCACCATGCGAGTCAAAATGTAATTAGTGGTGCCATTGATGATGCCCATGACGCTCTGAATTCGGTTAGAACAAAGCGATTGTTTCAACGGCTCAATCACCGGAATCCCGCCGCCCACTGCCGCTTCAAGCAACACATACACGCCATGCTTTTCCGCCGCACTAAAAATCTCGTCGCTATGTTTAGCAATCAGTGCTTTGTTGGCTGTGACAATATGTTTCCCATTAGCGATCGCGGTCAGAATCAATTCGCGAGCGGGTTCAATGCCACCCATGACTTCGACAATAATGTCAATTTCAGGATCATTAACGATCGAAGCCAAATCAGTTGTCAGAATGCTACTGGGCACACTCACATCACGGGCTTTGGATAACGATCGGACCCCAACTTTATGAATTTCGAGTTCCGTTAACAACGGGTGGCGCTGATCGGGGGTTTGCAGAATCTGAACGGTGCCTGCACCTACGGTCCCGAGTCCTAAGAGTCCTACTTTAAATCCCACGGTTTTTCCAGTTCAATAATTATGACATCGTTTCTATTTTAAGGTTTGGGCGCATGTTTAGGACGGAAAATGCCGAACACCGACGTAAATCCATGGAGGTACGTACTGTCTCCCACAGGCCCGATTTCACCATTGCAGAAAAACCCCGCGATCGGCATCATGCCCAACGCTTCCGTAAACAACTGGGAATCAAAGTTTTTTTCTTCATACAACGACTCACCGCGCCCCAAACAAGCAAACATCAACGCGCCGATCGGTTCCGGTTTATCGGACAATCCATCTTGATGCTGCTTGAGCAACGATCGTAAATCTTCTTCCGATGTCGCCGCATCTCGCAAATGAAACTGAAGTCGCTGCCCCGGACGAATCCGATCTCCAATAGCCAATGCGCCTTCCTTCGGGTCATAGCCCATCAGATTTCGCACCAAGAAATCCCCAGCCCCCAGCGACATCTTAAATTCCGTCTGGGCCACACCCACAAAC
>JAJAYH010000193.1 GCA_026786325.1 Alkalinema sp. CAN_BIN05
CTATGTAATCGGCTATTTGTATCTTTGTCCACTGATGTTTTCAATGGGAAGATTCCCCAGAACATTTGTTTTAGGATTGACCATAGTTATAATGTCATTAACATTGTTAAACTTAGAGTTACCAAATCACGAATTAGTGACACTTTCCACCATAGTCAATCGTGTTTTAGCTTCTATTGCATTAGCTGTAACTGCTATTTTGTGCGATCGGAATACTCTCTATGCCCAAGCGATCGCCAGTCAAAAAGCCGAAATTCAATCAAAAAATCAATTGGAAGGTCTTCGGGAAGACTTTGCTGGAACTCTAACCCACGATCTTAAAACCCCAGTTCTTGGGGGAATTTCAACTTTATATGCATTCCTTCAAGGTGAATTTGGTACAGTTACAAATTCTCAAAGACAAGTCTTGATGACCATGGAGCGCAGTCATCAAACTAGTTTAAAACTACTCGATACCTTGTTAGATGTTTATCGCAATGATACAAAAGGACTAGAATTAAAACTTGAATCTATTGATCTAACCCAACTCGTAGAAGACTCTGCAAATCAAGTCGCAATATTGGCTCGTCATCGTCAAATTCAAATCATAGTTCGCCATAGAAACTCTGAATTTCGCCGATCGCTGTGGGTCAAAGCCGACCCATTTCAATTACAGCGAGTGCTGATGAATCTACTCGTCAATGCGATCAATCATTCTCGACGGGGCGATCGAGTTGAAGTGGTTTTAGAATCTAATGGGTTTCAGCAAATCGTAAAAGTCCTAGATCAAGGTGCAGGGTTGAATCCGGACGAACTCTCTCAACTTTTTCAGCGGTTTTATCAGGGGAAAAGCGATCGTCAAGCCCAAGGATCAGGTCTAGGACTCTATCTAGCACGACAAATTATCACAGCGCATCAAGGTACAATTTGGGCAGAGAACCGATCGCTCAAAGGCGCAATTTTTGGAATTCAATTACCTATTCATTCACCGTAAATTCAAGCTAGATACTTCACTATGCCAATTTCTGCAATTCGACTTTTGTTGGTAGAAGATGATGAGCTATTCAGATTAGGGTTGCGGGTACGATTACAACAAAATGTAGATATAGAGAGCATTACGGAAGCAGAGGATGGCGAAATAGCATTAGCATTAGCCCATCAAATTCCCTTTGACCTAGTATTACTCGACATCGGACTTCCCGGAATTGGAGGGATTGAAACCTGTCGGCAACTCAAAGCATCCTATCCGACATTGCCAATTCTCATTCTCACGTCACGAGAAGATTCTGAATTACTCAAACGTTTAATTGAATTAGGCATTCAAGGCTACTGTTTAAAAGGAATTGCCGCTGAGAATTTAATTCTGGCCGTACGATCGGTTGCTGCAGGCGCATCTTGGTGGGATTCAACGGCCACCCAAACCATTCGCCAAACTCTAGCAAAGATAACTCCTCCTGAACCCGATCATAATCCGCTGACCCAACGTGAACGCGAAGTTTTAGCACTACTAACTGAAAGCAAAACTAATCCAGAAATTGCCCAAATTCTTTATATTTCTGCCGGAACTGTTCGGGTCCATGTTCATTCAATTTTGCACAAATTAAATGCTCGCGATCGTATTCAAGCCGTTCTCATCGCTAAGCAGCAGGGTTGGTTAGCTGTCCCCTAATTTCCTCAAATCCCTTTCCACAAACTCGTCGTCTCACGCAAACTGACAAACTCACCATTTCCCAAAATCAAATGATCCAAAACCGGAATTGACAAAACCTCTGACGCTTTGAGCAATTGCCGAGTCAAATCAATATCTTCATTACTCGGATCTAAATTTCCCGATGGATGGTTGTGGGCCACGATCGCACTCACCGCACCCTGCTTAATTAACGATCGAAAAATCTCCCGAGGATGGGCCAAGGTCTCGGTTGCCGTGCCGATCGTCACCACTTGTTTCCCCATGATGGCATTCTTCACATCCAACATCACCACCGCAAACCGTTCCTGCGATTGCCACATCAGGTCATAGCTCAAAGCTGATGCTGCAATAGATGGGTCGCTCACCACTGTTTTTTCGGGTGGCCCGATTTGATAATCTCGTTTCCCCAATTCGATCGCCGCCAAAATAGTCGTGGCCTTTGCCGGACCCACGCCATGAATTTCAGTCAGTTCCTTGAGGTTCACCGATCGTAGCGCCACCAAGGGATCTCGGTTGCATTGACCAATTTCCTTCAGCAACAGTTGCCCAAGCCCAAGCGCCGACAGTTTTCCCGCACCTTGCCCCGTCGCCAACAAAATTGCAATCAGTTCCGCCGTCGAAAGCACTTGAGAACCCTGGGCCGCTAAACGTTCACGAGGTCGTTCGCTGGGCGACATATCTGCAATTCGTAACTGGTAAATCATAACTGAGTCTCGGTAAATCCTTAGCTTAGTTATCCCCAAACCGAGAATTTTCGATTATTTTCCCTGACTCAAATCTTTAATCTCATAGTCCACCATCAATTCCACCAACTGCTTGAATGAATACTCCGGTTCCCAATTAAGGCATTTCTTCGCCTTGTCGATCGACCCAACCAATTGCACCGCCTCATCCGGCCGATAAAATTCAGGATCAACTGAAACATACGCCTCCCAATCCAAATTCAGCGCATCAAACGCGTAAGTAATCAACTCTTTCACAGAATGACTTTTTCCACTGGCAATCACATAGTCATCCGGCTCATCTTGCTCAACATCAACCACATTGCCTTCACCACATCCTTGGCATAGCACCAGTCTCTAACCGCATCAATATTCCCCAGCTTCAATTCCGTCGCGAGTCCCAGCTTAATCATCGCCGCCGTCCGGGTAATCTTGCGAAACACAAACTCAGCTCCACGACGGGGAGATTCGTGGGTGTAGGTAATCCCGCAGCAAGCATAGAGATGGTATTGACTGCGGTAGTTGATGGTCATCCAATGGGCGTAGGCTTTGGCAACACCGTAGGGATTTCTCGGACGAAAAGCGGTGCGCTCGTTTTGGGGTGATTCGTCGGGTTGACCGAAAACTTCGCTGCTGGAGGCTTGATAAAACCGCGCATCAGGTTTACAGCGCCGAATCGATTCGAGTAGCCGCGAAACACCAAGGGCCGTATATTCTGCCGTCAGTGCGGGCTGAGTCCAAGAAAGAGGGACATAGCTCTGAGAGGCGAGGTTATAGATTTCATCGGGCTGAGACTCGGTAATCACGTCCATGAGTGATGATTGGTCGAGCAAATCGCCTGAGAGAATATGAAGTTTTTTCCCCAAGTGGGAAACTCGTTGGAGATTGCTGGAACTCGATCGACGAACTAGCCCAAAGACTTCGTAGCCCTTTTCAACGAGAAATTCAGCCAAATACGATCCGTCTTGTCCGGTTAGGCCCGTGATCAGTGCGCGTTTTGTCATAGCAGAAACAATAGAGAAATTTTATTGATTAACTCTAGGCTAGTTTAAAGCACGCTATATAAAATGCTGGTTCCTTAATTCTGGAACCAGCACTTCATAACTTAAACGATCGGCTGTGTCCGTAATTTAGTTGCTGCTCACATCCAGAATCTTAGCCACACTCAAAACATCCTTATCGCCGCGCCCAGAGCAATTGAGCACCACAGTGGGGCTACCTTCGAGTTGAGGACAAAGGGTTTCGAGGTAAGCGATCGCATGGGACGTTTCTAAGGCTGGAATAATGCCTTCAATACGAGAAAGCCGTTGGAATGCGTCTAGAGCCTGCTGGTCGGTGACAGCATAATATTCAGCGCGCCCCACTTCCATCAGGTAACTGTGTTCCGGTCCAACACCGGGATAATCTAGCCCCGCACTAATGGAATGGGGTTCAATCACCTGACCATCCTCATCCTGAAGCAAGTAACTCATAGCTCCATGCAAGACTCCGACGCGGCCTTTCGTTAGGGTTGCTGCATGTTTATCGGTATCAACCCCAAAACCAGCGGCCTCGACCCCGATAATACGGACGGATTTTTCATTGATAAACTCGTTGAATAGTCCCATGGCATTGGATCCACCACCGACGCAGGCCATGATGATGTCTGGCAAACCGCCCCACTTTTCGAGACATTGGGCACGGGTTTCTTTGCCAATAATTGAATGAAAATCACGCACCATCATCGGATAGGGATGCGGCCCAGCCACAGAACCGAGAATGTAATGGGTTGTTTCGACATTTGTTACCCAGTCGCGAATCGCTTCAGAAGTCGCATCCTTCAGAGTGGCCGTGCCAGACGTAACAGGCGTAACGGTCGCTCCCATCAGGCGCATTCGGAAGACATTCAACGACTGGCGTTCCATGTCGTTAACGCCCATATAAATGATGCACTCAAGGCCAAAACGAGCGCAAACAGTGGCCGTGGCGACTCCATGCTGTCCGGCTCCGGTTTCAGCGATAATCCGCTTTTTACCCATGCGTTTGGCGAGCAGGGCTTGGGCGAGGGCATTGTTGATTTTGTGCGCGCCTGTGTGGTTTAGGTCTTCGCGTTTTAGGTAGATTTGGGGTCCGGTGCCGTCGGGTCGAGCGTAGTGTTCGGTGAGGCGTTCGGCAAAGTAGAGGGGATTTGGGCGACCTACGTAGTCTTTAAGCAGGCCGTTGAGTTCGGTTTGGAAGTCGGGATCTTTGACGTAGTGA
>JAJAYH010000194.1 GCA_026786325.1 Alkalinema sp. CAN_BIN05
GATGTGGAGATTTCCCGTAGGACTCGGAGCAATGCGAACTCGAACTGACATAAAACTACTGAAGATAAAGGACTCAAGTGAGTCCTAATTCTATCGTAGGCTGCGATTTCCCGATGGAGATATGTTTATTTAAAATAATCTCAGAGGGTGTTTGAAAAGTCTTTTCGTTTGTATCAAAAGACCCGATCCCCCTAAATCCCCTACGCCCTACGGGCAGGCTACGCCACAAAAAAGGGGGACTAAGAGTTGAATTCTGGTTCCCCCTTTTTAAGGGGGCTAGGGGGATCGGGTCTCAATGATCACAACGATCGACTTTTTAAACACCCTCTCAGCGCCTCAAACCCGATCGTACAGTGTTGTCCGTTCTGCAAAAGGTCTGTTGATTGATCCGATCGCCGCCTGCAACTCGTCCACCGTTTGACAGGTTCCGCCCATAGCCCCCGCCATACTGGTGATATGTTCCTCCATTAATGTCCCACCAATATCATTACAGCCCCACCGTAAGGCTTCCGTCGCTCCAGATAGGCCGAGTTTGACCCAGCTTGGTTGATGATTTGGGATCCAATTTCCGAGGTAAATCCGCGCAACAGCCATCAAGCGCAGCGCATCATTTAAGTCAGGTTGATCTCGGCCCACACGACTTCTCAGGGGTTTTGGTGCATCTTGTCCGACGAAGGGCAACAAAATAAATTCGGTGATGCCTGTTGTCCCTTGGGCGTGCGATCGTTTTTGAAGTTCTCGCAGTTGATCTAAATGCTGAATTTGTTGCAGCGGCGTTTCGATGTGCCCAGACATCATGGTGCTGGTCGTGGGCAGATTTTCACGATGGGCGAGTTCTACAATTTCTCGCCAGGTTTGGGAATTAATCTTTTCGGGGCAAATGATATTTCGGATCCGATCGTCCAATACCTCTGCGGCTGTTCCCGGAAGCGATCCAACTCCGGCGGCCTGCAATTCACGAATCACCTCAACATAACTCAGACCATCTTCACGGGCAATAAACTGAACTTCTTGCGGTGAAAAAGCATGAATGTGTAACTGTGGATAGTTTGAAACGATCGTGTTCACTAACTGAATATAGTAATCAAGAGATTTCCCATTCAGCTTTGCGCCTAAATTTAAACCGCCCTGCATACAGATTTCAGTGGCATTTTGCGAGACGGCGATCGTGGCTTTTTCCAATATTTTCCCGAAGTCCAGCCAGTATGCGCCGTCATCCCCTTCATCTCGTCGAAATGCGCAAAAGCTACAATGCTGCTCACAAATGTTTGTGTAATTAATATTTCGATTGACGATATAAGTCACTGTGTCGCCAGATTGCTCATGTCGTAAAGCATCGGCGGTGTCACGGATTTGGGAAATAGTATCGGGATCTCTCGCCAACAATAATTCTAAACCCTGTTCAAGGGTAAGATCATCGCCATGACGGGCGGCGGCTAAGGTATTGAGCATTGACATGATCGGCTATCCATATTAATGCCAACAACTTCTATTTTACTTCTTATCGATAGTTTTCCAGATCGAATTGGGTGAGTAAATGGAGCAAGTGATCATCATTTTCCAAATGTCCAACAATGCGTCGTAGTGGCAGTGGATGGACCCGCATTAATGTTGGGGTTGCGGTGACTTGATCGTATTCGGCTTGTTCGGGATGTTTGGAAATATCGACAACTTGTAACGTGTAGGGCTGCAATAACGATCGTTCCAAAGCTTGATAGAGATTGCGCAACGCCAGTTCGGTGGACGAGTGACGACAGGAAACAAAGAGCCGCAACACGTAGCGATTAGCTTGGGAAATCGGTTCCAATGTTGAGGATTCAATACGCGGGGAATGTTCGATTATCGATTGTTGCATGATGGGCATGTCTTGCTCCGGTAAGGTCTGCCGAAAATCTGGTAGAGATTGGGTCACGAGCAAGATGAGATCGTGAAACTCCCAAAGTTCTTGGAAATCTTGTTTATATTGATGTAGTAATTGAGCTTCGTATAGCTGTAGTTGAATTCTATCGAGTTGCCAAGGGGTTCCTGGAATTTGCAACAAATGATTTAACAAAGCTTGTAATAGTGGAGCAACATCAGCTCTCACCAAGTGAGCAATTGTGCATCCTTCGTCAGAAATTGTTGTGAAATCGTTAGGGTTAGTAATATTGTTGTTAACAATGTTGCGAATAATGACATAAATAGTATTAAAAGTTGATAGGCTCCGGTCTGTAATGGATCCAGACCCGCTATCAACTGACCTGACATAAAGGTAGGCAAGATTCCCAATCCCAAAATTGTTAAGGCGCTAATTTGTGGCATGACTGCACTGCGCACTGCATCTCCTTGATATTGTGCGATCGCCTGTTTGGGGGTTGCGCCGAGGCTAAGGTGGGTTTCGATTTCGAGACGATGGGTATTCAGAGTTTGAATCAGTTGGGTCGCGGCAATTGTATTAGCGCTCATGCTGCTGAGAAGCATTCCTAAAAAGGGCAAAACCGATCGGGCTTCAAACCAGCTCCAATTGGGTGTTACGAATAGATGGGTATAGGCTAAGGTCAAGGCGCTGCTAAAGAATAGAATTCCCGTGAGCATTGGGAATAGGAATGGGATCCTATTGTTGATTTGATTTTTAGAGAGCAGACTAGAAATTAGAATTAGAGTTAGCGCGGCGATCGCAGTTGCCCATGGTGAATGTAATGCAAAGACTATGGCCAGAAGATAACAAAAAATAATCATTTGTAAAATCGATCGGCCCACTGCGATCAAAATCGGCATCGCAAGGTCAAGCCGCTGCCACACTGAAAGCCCGACGGCTCCCACGACTAATCCTAAGCTCCATAGTA
>JAJAYH010000195.1 GCA_026786325.1 Alkalinema sp. CAN_BIN05
GCGCGGGCGATCGCAACCCGTTGGCGCATTCCACCGGAAATCTGTGGAGGAGTCTTATCCACTGCCTCCATCAGTCCCACCATTTTTAAATGATCTTTAACAATCTCATCTTTTTCACCCTTTGATTTATCCGGATAGACCGCATTAACGGCCAGATAAACATTCTCATATACTGTCAACCAAGGCAATAATGCATACCCTTGGAATACCACCATCCGATCGGGACCAGGCTTTTCAATCGACTTGCCTTTCAATTTTACAGTTCCCGAAGTTGGCATAGAAAAACCGCTCACCATATTAAGTAAGGTCGATTTTCCACAACCCGAATGGCCAATCACACAAATGAATTCACCCTTCTTGACAGTGAGATTAACCCCACTTAAAACAACATATTCACCACCATCCGCAGTGGGGAAACTTTTTTTGACATCTTTAATCACTAAGAAGTCATCGGCAGAATCAGAAATAGATACGATCGGGGCTGGAATTCTAGATGTACTGACCATTATATTTACCGTTATTAAGTGGTTTCCAAGAAAATGATTACGATCCAAAGTGAAGGGAAAACTTCAAGCGCGAGGGACCACCAATGGTTTGGGAACATCCAACATGACATCAGCCATATAAATGTCATGCTTAATGTTCAAACTATTCAAATAGCTAATCGGGTCATCTGCTGTAAATTTAGTCCCATCAAACAGCTCGATCGCTCCTCGGCTATAGGTCGTCATTTCAGACATTCCCAATTCCCGCGCTGCAATACTAAAAACACTCACCTTACAAACACGCTCCAGAACTTCCACCCAATTACGAGGAAATGCCACATCTCCCCAACGCGCCATCTGCGCCAACAACCAAAGGTTTTCGGTACGGCTCGGACGATTGGCCGTATTGCCAAAAAATACATGGTGAGAAAGTTGACGATTATCTTTGGTAATGTCGCAGGTTGCTTGTTGAGCATCGCTTAAATAAATGTATTCATGATCCATTGCTAAATACTCACTCTGAGATAGAATCTCACGCACTTCCGCATGATTCTCCGGATCACCACAATATTTACAAGCTTCTAGTAATGCTTTCACCAATGCGACATGAGTATTTGGATAAGCCAATGCCCAATCTTCGCGAACCCCTAGAACCTTCCCAGGATGACCATCCCAGACTTCAATGTCTGTCGCAATCTCATATCCAATGCCTTCCACCACCGCCCTAGTGGCCCAAGGCTCCCCGATCGAATAACCATCGATCGAACCCGACTGCAAATTCGCAACCATTTGAGCGGGCGGCAACGACATGATTTCAACATCATGGTCAGGATCAATTCCTCCTGCCGCCAACCAATAGCGCAAAAGTAAATTGTGCGACGAGGCCGGATGTGCCACCCCAAAGATATGCTTTTTACCGGGCGTTTCTCTCAGGAATTTCTTGAGATCACTCAATGTCCGAATCCCTTGATCCGCAAAACGTTTGTCTAGAGTGATCGCATTACCATTGCGCGTTAGGGTCAATGCAGTCGCCACCGGAGTCGGTTTACCATCCATTCCCCCAACCGTCATCCAAACAGGCATTCCAGACGGCATCAGCGCCGCATCTAAGTAGCCACCCGCAATTCCATCTTGAATCCCGCGCCAAGCCGATTCCCGGACTAGATTCACTTCATCTAACCCATGATGGGTAAAGAATCCTTTTTCCTTTGCAATAATAATCGGTGCAGAGGCGGTTAAAGGCAAGAATCCAATATCGAGATTAATCTTTTCTAAACCATGCTTTGCCACCACCGTTTGTTTACGGGAACGGATTTTCTTGATCTGCTTTTGTTGATTTAGGAAGTAGATGATTTCACTACGATAGCTATAGTAATTCGGATGATTGATCACTTCCATCCGTTTACGCGGTCTAGGAATATCAACCTTCATTATCTGACCAATTTTTGATTCAGGTCCATTGGTCAACATCACAATTCGATCGCTAAGCAAAATAGCTTCATCGACATCGTGCGTCACCATAATGGCCGTGACTTTGTTCTCATCACAGATCTTCATCAATTGCTCTTGCAAATTTCCCCGAGTCAAGGCATCCAATGCCCCAAAGGGTTCATCAAGTAGTAATAATTTAGGACGAATAGCCAATGCACGGGCGATCGCAACCCGTTGCTTCATTCCACCGGAAAGCTGATCTGGTGGTTTATCTGCGGCATGACTCAAGCCGACAAGATCAATATGATGTTCAATGATTTCTTCCTGCTCAGCTTTAGAAAGATGTCCCATGACATTCTTAACAGCGAGACGAATATTTTCCCTCACCGTCATCCAAGGCAGCAGCGAATAGTTCTGAAACACCACCATACGATCGGGTCCGGGACGTAGAATTTTTTCTCCTTGCAACATCACTACACCATCAGTAGGCAAATCCAAACCTGCCACCATATTCAGCAGCGTCGATTTCCCACAACCCGAATGTCCAATCAAAGAAATAAATTCGCCTTCTTCGATCGTCAAGTTAATCCCTTTGAGGGCAATATACTGACCACCATCATTCAAATCAAATGTTCGTTCTAGATTTTCAACGGTTACAAATGCCA
>JAJAYH010000196.1 GCA_026786325.1 Alkalinema sp. CAN_BIN05
AATTTTTCAATGTTTGCAGGGTGTTCCCGATCGTGGCATCCGTCGAATTTTGCTGACAGCCTCTGGTGGCTCATTCCGCGACATGCCTATAGAAGAACTAGTCAATGTCACCGTCGCCAGCGCCCTAAAGCATCCCAATTGGTCTATGGGCCGAAAAATCACAATAGACTCGGCCACCTTAATGAACAAAGGGCTGGAGGTGATTGAAGCGCACTACCTCTTTGGCATGGACTACGACCACATCGATATTGTTATTCATCCCCAAAGCATCATTCATTCGCTGATTGAACTTCAGGACACCTCTGTTCTCGCGCAACTGGGCTGGGCTGATATGCGATTGCCCCTGCTTTATGCACTGAGTTATCCCGATCGTCTCCCCACCGACTGGGAACCGCTCGATCTGGTCAAAGCAGGCAACCTCACCTTCCGCGAACCCGATCATGTTAAATATCCTTGTATGGGCCTTGCCTATGCTGCTGGACGGGCTGGGGGCTGTCTCCCGGCGGTGCTGAATGCAGCTAATGAAGAAGCCGTCGCATTATTCTTAGATGAAAAGATCAAGTTTTTAGACATTCCTAAGTTAATTGAAAAGACCTGCGATCGCTTTGACTCGCAAAATGTAAAAAATCCAAACCTGGATGACATTCTAGAAGCCGATGCTTGGGGGCGACGATCGGTGATTGAACTGGCGAGAAGTGCAGTGATGTGCTGAGATCGGCGAATGGGCTGAGACAGACAACTGTGTTAAGAATTCTTAGTATCCCAAACTCTGTTTCAGCATTTCGCAGTAAAGTCGCAATGGAATCATAGATTAGGAAAAACTAATTATGTACGCAGCATCCTATTTGCCGACTTTCCTTGTACCGTTGGTTGGAATTCTTTTCCCACTAGCAAGCATGGGCCTGTTATTCCTATACATCGAAAAAGAAGCCTAAGCCTTCAAGCTTAATTTCCTTTTTAGAGTCTGTCTAACAGCAAAAATCCGACTTGTGAATTCACGAGTCGGATTTTTGTATGAGTTGTTAAACTGAGCAATTTAGATTAATCAGCCTTACATTGATGAGCCGATACCCGCATAGGCACCATAAAAGAAAAGACTCACAACAAGTAAAACACCCGTTCCAGCTACTGTTGCAATCATCCACAACGGAATGCGTCCATTATTCAACATCTGACCATCTCCAAAACTACATTACGTTTCTCTGATTTGCGCTCAGAATGATAAACGGCCAACCCTAAAGCTGACCGATTATCAAGATCTAGTTAAAGAAGTAGCTAGAGAACAAAATACCAAGGGTGAAGATCATCAACAGCCCCAAGTACAACGAAGTACGATTAAGCTCTACGCCTTGACTGTTGGGATTCGGAGACTTTTCCATGACTAATTTCCTAAGTAAATTTTTGTAACCAGAACCTTCATTCTAACGTTGGGTGAACTGCATTGCTGCGATCGCCCCGATAAAGAACACGCCAGGAACTCCCAGAGTGTGAACCGCTATCCAACGAACAGTAAAAATTGGATAAACGGTGGGTTGATTTGAATTGGTGGCCATTGCTTTAAATTCTCCCTAGAAGACTTGGATTATTTTGTCTTGTTAGACTCGATCGTTTCTTTAATGAAATTGTCCACCTGACTTTTTGCGGTCTGACGATCGCTAATAATCGGTGCGGTTTGACGAGTCGATGGGAAGTATTCGTTCGGACGTGGCGTACCGAACGCGTCATAGGCAAGGCCCGTCGCCACAAATAACCAACCTGCAATAAACAGCATTGGAATTGTGATGCTATGGATGACCCAATAGCGAATACTTGTCACAATGTCCCCAAAGGGGCGCTCACCAGTAGTCCCAGCCATGGAAATCCCTCTACAAACGACAGATTAATTTCTGATACAAAACATCATAGAGCAGGAGCGAAAGCCCCACAAGAGTGACATTCAGAATTCCTTTGATTTTAGACCGATTGGCCCCGGTATCTTAAGAATGTACCGCGCTGACCCAGGATGTAGCCCCGATCGGGACTGGTAAACTCGATTTTGTATAGATTTGCAGGCACGTCTTCAACATTGCCATCTTTTTTCCAATTTTTGCCATTATCGTAGCTCACCAGTAGAGTCCCGCTGCCACCCACGACCCAGAGTTCATCATTGGTTCGGTAGCCCAGATCCAGAAATCCCCAGCTATTAAACGACTCTGGAGCCTGCGCTTTTTGCCAATCTTCAGGGTCTGACGAGTTGGTAAATTGCAGTTGACCACCCCGAGCCAGCATCCAAAGACGATTGTCAGGCGTGAATCCCATCCCTTGGAGTCGGCGAGAACTGTTGCGGTTAAATGGCTCCCAGGCTGTGCCTCCCGGTTTCCAGGTCGAGAAGAAGTTACCACGGGATGACACGGCAACATACTGGCCGTCGTCCGATCGGTGCAGGCTCTTGAATACCCCAAAGGCATCATTGACCATGGCTTTCCAGTTCCGGCCCGCGTCTTGGGTTTGGTAGATTGCGCCGATGTCTGTAACCATTTCGACGGAATCTGGTCCTAAGGCCATCAGGTCACTGGGAGAACCGGGGAGTTTTTCACTCAATGGCATCCGTTCCCAAGCATTTCCGCCGTCTTTGGTGTGGAGTAAGATAGAGGGTTGGCCTGCAATCCAGCCTTCTTGACCAGAGAAACTAACGGAGGTTAGGCGATATTTTTCGGTGCCGAGGTCAAGTTTTTTCTGTTGCCAAGTTGCTCCGCCATCAGCAGTTTGAAAAATTGATGAATTGGTGCCGACAATCCAGCCTTGCTCTGGGTTTTCAGGCAAAAAATCGACATCTAGGGGACTTTCATCACTGGGGAGTTTGACCGCTTCCCAGGGTTTTGTGTCGATCGCTTTTAAGAATGCCGCATCAGAAGGCATGGCATAGCTGAGCAGTCCAGTGACCACAAGTAGAAGGGCGACGATCGTCAATCCAGTCTGTTGCAGTCTATGTTTCAATTTCGTCTTGACCACAGAAAAAATCTGCTGCCCATTTTCCGTTTTTGAGTTAACCATCCAAACCATGACCTAAGCGCGCTCCCAACAAAAATATTGCAAAAACTAAAATTCAAACTTTATTCCAAGCTGTAAAGACTCAGAAAAAAGATAACGGCTAACAGAAGGCTGCCAAAAATGAGTAGATTCTTTTGGCCCGGTGTCATGGTGTTAACACCGAGACCATACTTTAGATTTTCTTTGAACCCGGATGCTGAACCTGCACGCCCAATATTATTGAAGCGATTCTTGGGGGCATCACACACCGGACATTTCCAGCGGGCTGCGAGATCCGGAAAGGCAGTCCCTTCTGAAACTTTGCCACGAGAGTCACCCTTTTTCGGGTTGTATGTATAGCCGCAAGACGAACATTCGTAGCAGTCTAGAACCACTTCGATGATTACTTGCTTAGCGTCTTCGCCCAAGGTCACGGATTCCAATGAAGCAGAATCGGTTTCAGGGGGCGTTTGAGGGGAGAGGTCTTGACTCATGGTCAGTATGGGGGAATCTTAGACGTTGTAACAGAACTTATTATCACATAGTTGGGTTATCACAGAGTTGGGGTTCAGATCCTTTTGAGGTATCAGCGAGATGCAATGCGTTAGCGCTGGAAACTTCCATGGAACGATTAACTTAGAAAGACGATTTTTGAAGACTTGGACTGACTATAATAAAAAGGATGGATGTAGATGTGTGAATTTAGTCATTCATCCTATTCATCTATTTTGTCCACCCATTGTGCTTGAGCAAACGATCGGGATTCCCTGTTGTTTTTGTTGAAGTCTTAACCTGTGACGAGGCGGCTCTAGAGTGTTTGTTTTAACCGGATATGAATATTTACTCGGCTTCTTGCTGATTTGCGGATTTGTGCCCGTGTTGGCCTTAACCGCATCAAAGCTAGTCCGTCCGAGCGGTCGTGGACCCGTTCGCCGAACGACTTATGAGTCGGGGATGGAGCCAATGGGCGGAGCTTGGATTCAGTTCAATATTCGCTACTATATGTTTGCGCTAGTGTTTGTGGTGTTTGATGTGGAAACGGTGTTTCTGTATCCCTGGGCTGTGGCATTCAGTCAACTTGGATTGTTGGCCTTTGTCGAAGCTTTGGTATTCATCACAATTTTGGTGATCGGATTAGTGTATGCGTGGCGCAAAGGAGCATTGGAATGGTCATGAGTTCTGAAACAAGCAACAAGGCTGTAATTGATCCCGTGATCATGAATCCGGTCGATCGTCCGGCAGTGACCCAGGAATTGTCAGAAAATGTTGTGTTGACGACGGTCGATGATTTGTATAACTGGGCGAGGCTTTCGAGTCTGTGGCCATTATTATATGGCACGGCTTGCTGCTTTATTGAATTTGCGGCGCTGTTGGGTTCGCGGTTTGACTTCGATCGGTTTGGCCTTGTGCCCCGATCGACCCCTCGTCAAGCCGATTTAATCATCACGGCGGGAACGGTCACGATGAAAATGGCTCCCGCATTAGTTCGGCTTTATGAGCAGATGCCAGAGCCGAAGTATGTGATTGCCATGGGTGCCTGCACGATTACGGGCGGCATGTTTAGTGTGGATTCGCCCAGTGCAGTGCGCGGTGTGGATAAGCTGATTCCGGTGGATATATATTTGCCGGGATGTCCGCCTCGTCCTGAAGCGATCATTGATGCAATTATCAAGTTACGTAAAAAAATATCTAATGAATCGATGCAGGAACGGGCTTTCCAGCGTCAAGTGCATCGGTATTACAGCACCACTCACAGTTTGAAAGTGGTTAAAGCTGAGGTGACGGGGGAGTATTTACAAGCCGCTAGTCGTCAAGCGCCTCCAGCGGAATTGATGGAAGCGATGGGCTTTCCGGTGGTGGAAATGGCGGAATTAGAAGCAGTACGATCGGAGGCGGTGTAATGGCTGATCAGGTGCAAGCGGTGGAAACTGGGGCGATCGCTGTTTGCGGTGAGGTGTCTCAGTGGTTGACGAGTGAGGGATTTGAGCATGAATTCCTGGGGCTAGATGCCTCAGGGATTGAGATGATCAAAGTGGAGGCGGATTTTTTGGTTCCGTTTGCCAGTGCGCTCTATGCCTATGGGTTCAATTGCCTTCAGTGTCAGGGCGGTTATGATTCGGGTCCAGGGTGTGATTTGGTGAGTTTTTATCACTTGATCAAAATTGAGGACAATTGCCTGAAGCCGATGGAAGTTCGCCTCAAGGTGTTTCTACCCCGTGCAAATCCGAAGGTTGCTTCTGTGTATTGGATTTGGAAGGGTGCGGACTGGCAAGAACGTGAAACCTTTGATATGTATGGCATTGTCTACGAGGGCCATCCGGGT
>JAJAYH010000197.1 GCA_026786325.1 Alkalinema sp. CAN_BIN05
GACATAAGTAGGCCAGGAAACCATAGGCCAAGAGGTCGATTCTTCTGCGATCGACAGCGTCCCAGGGAAATAGCTAAACAGCAAATGATTCATCTGACGCAAGAAATCTGCGGCTTCGATGTTTTCCCGTCCGCCGTATTGGTTTGTTACCCATTGACCGGGATCGCGGTTGTAATCCAGGTAGATCATGGAAGCGACGGCATCAACTCGGATTCCATCAATGTGGTATTTATCGAACCAAAACAGCGCGTTTGAGACGAGATAGTTACGCACTTCAGGACGTTCGTAATCAAAAACTAGGGTGCCCCATTCTTTATGTTCACCTTTGCGGGAATCGGCGTTTTCGTAAAGGTGCGATCCGTCGAAGAAGGCGAGTCCATGGCCGTCTTTTGGGAAGTGACCGGGTACCCAATCCACGATCACCCCGATGCCGTTGGCGTGGCATTGATCGACAAAATACATGAAGTCCTGCGGGGTGCCGAAGCGGGTGGTGCAGGCATAGTGGCCAACCACTTGGTAGCCCCAGGATCCATCGTAGGGATGCTCGGCGATCGGGAGCATTTCGATGTGGGTGAAGCCGAGTTCCTTGATGTAGGGAATAAGTTTTGTGGCGAGTTCGCGGTAGGTGAGGAAGCGGGCACCGGGTTTTTCATCTGAAACGACGACCACAGGTTCAGGTTTACCGTCGCTTCCGATCGCAGGCACGGTCGAGTCCCCATGCATCCAAGAGCCGAGGTGGAGTTCGTAAATAGAAATCGGTTGGCTGAGGGGTTCGCTTTGGCGGCGTTGCTCCATCCAGTTGTTGTCGTTCCACTGGTAAGTACTTAGGTCGGTGACGATCGAGGCCGTTTTTGGTCGGGTTTCTTGTTGGAAGCCGTAGGGATCGGATTTTTCGTAGATGTGGCCTTCGTGGTTTTTGATCTCGTATTTGTAGCGATCGAGTTCTTTTAGTTCTGGAATGAAGAGTTCCCAAATTCCCGTTGATCCCCGACGCATTTGATGTTGGCGACAGTCCCAGTAGTTGAAGTCACCGAGAATAGATACATTACGAGCGTTAGGTGCCCAGACTGCAAAATACACCCCAGCAATACCGTTTTGTGTGGTCAGGTGTGCGCCGAGTTTTTCGTAAATGCGGTGGTGGTTGCCTTCGCCGAAGAGGTGTAGGTCAAATTCTGTGAGACAAGGATCTTTGAAGGCGTAGGGATCGTAGAGAACGGCGCTGCGATCGTCTATTGTGACGCGGAGTTGATAGTTATTGATTTCGGTGAGATCGATGAGGCATTCAAAAAAGTGAGGATTGTGAGCCGAGGCCGTCATTTCAAATTCGCGTCGTGCTTCGGGAATCAGGGCTGCAACTGCGGTGGCTTTGGGTTGGTAGACGCGAAGTGCCCAGAGCTTTTTTCCATCTTGTTCGATCGGGTGCAATCCAAGAATATCGAAGGGATTGGTATGTTGGTTATGAATAATCTGATCTACTTGCTCGCGGCTCACCGTAGTCGTCATGCAATTACCTATTATTGGTCTTCGTTTAAAGCGTTTTAAAATGCTGCTTACACCGTACCAAATCTCGGTAAATCATGTTCAACTTTCTAGGGTGCCTGCCGTGGGCCTAAGCTAAGTTTTTTACCTATTGTGTTTGCAACGATCGGATTTCCTCAGCGGTACAGCCCGTCACTTGCACTACAAAATCAACCCTTGCACCTGCTTGTAACATTTTCAACGCCATCGATCGACGCTCTTGCTGTTGTCCAATCTGTTGTCCTTCATCACGCCCTTGATCTAATCTCTCTTTTTCCCACTGCTCATAAATAACGGATAAGCTCATCATTGTCTCCCGAATCTCTTTAGTTTTATTTTGCCTTGCCTTGAAGTTGATTTGCAAGATTGTCAGATGTTTTAAGGTTTCCTGACGATAGGGATGACTAGGTGGCAGCGCGAGCAATTCTGCGATGGTCAAAGATCGGCCATAGGCCATCGCCCCTCTTTGAACTTCGCCCTTGCCGAACAATCTTAACCAAAGGGTGTCTAAGGTTTTGGGTAAATGGTGGACAGCTACGATTGCGGTTCTATCGTGACGAGGCAGAAAATAAATGCCTTCGCCCCCAACCAGGTTTCTGAACGACGCAAAATTCTTGTTGTAACCGATCGGAAAAGGTCGGTGTCAAAATCCATAGAAATGGATGATCGATCGTTTTTAATTTCTGCTTTTTCTGCTTTGCCTGTCGCCGTAATTCTTGAATAAGCTCAAACAACTTAACTCGACAGTTGGTGATTTCCCATGCTGGGACGGAATTCCGAAAGGCTGGGAAAAAATACGATATCGATCGTTCGCACTTCCCCAGAGATTTCTCGTTCAACCTTGACTTCGCCGAAATCACCCAGAAGCTCTCTCATCCACTCTTTGGCAAAACTGTCATGAATATTGCGTGTCATAGAGACTTAGCGTTCAAAATAGATGCTATTTATTCTACTTCTCGTAGTTAACCTGCACCAGATCGATGTGGATCTCGTGAATTTGCTTCATATTTTTAGCGGTAGCCCAGGGCGATCGTAAAAACAATCGCCCCAAACCTGACTACCAAAACCTATCGAACGTAGGCACGGAACCGATCGTACCAACTCACATCAGCTAAGCTTACTGTAGGAAGTTTTTTACGAATATCTTCGATTTTCCAGCCCGTGAGTTTGGATAATGTTTGCGCTTCTTGGTCAAAACGTTTAGGAAGTCCGGCACGATATTGTTTACCTGCATCGCAATTTGTTTCATTCAAATAGGGATGCTGCATGACATAACGACCTTGGAAGTTCTCCTGATTGTTAGTATCTTGGAACATTAAATCTTCAGGGAATTTGTCGCGGGTGTAGCGGACGTGAAGGCGAGTGATGAATACATTGGAGGCCATTTGCATTGGCCGACGACCACGCCAGAAGCTTTGAGGTTGATTGTTCCCGATCGGTTGTTCTAACCAAAAGACACCCGCTTGTTTGAGTTCATCGGGATTCAATGGTTCCGCCGAGCAAGGATCGCAATTGCCCATATTCCAGGCATATTCTAGGAATGCGACATTACGGTTTTCACGATCGTAACTGGTACTAAACATTGACTTGTAGAAGTCACTGAATTCACCTTTGACAAACTCAGGAATATTCACATCAGACGGAATACGAACGGTGCGGTAGTTAGCAACTTCGGCGCGGCCTTTGGGCGACAGGATATAGACAATCAAATCTTGGGCTTGTTGCGCATTGACCATGCCAAGACGGATGGGCAACATGAAGCGGGGAGATTCGTAGGCGATTTGAATGGGGCGGAGTTTGGTGAAGCCTGAGGTTTCAAACTTCTCTAGGTTTACTTTGGCGACGAAGAACTTCAGCTTTTGGCGAATGTAGGGTTTGAGTAAATCTTTTGCACCTTTGGGAATTTGGTAGCCATTGTCCTGGAGCCAGCTTTCGAGACCGCCGGATTCCTTGGCGCTGAGAATCACAATGTCATATTCGCCTACGTTAAATTGCGCTTCAATGGTGACACCTTGGGCTTTATCACGGGCACGATTAGAGGCGATCGGTGCTGGTGCTGCACTAGGGCGTTGTAAATCAAAAGATTCATACTGTCTGACGGGTTCACAGGGATTTGCGTCAAAGTATTCAACTAATCGCGGCGCACTGAAGGCATCAAGGCGCTCCATGATATTTGGATTTGCGATTTTGACTTGTTCTTTTTTCAGCACTGTAGGCACTGGGACAACCATAGCAAAATCTTTCGCTTCGCCTTGGTAGTCGTTGGCCATGGTGAGAATGGTCCGATCGTTGGCGCGGGCAATCGCAACTTGGGAGGCTTGGTTATAGAGTTTGGTATCTGCCTTTGCGACGTAGAATCCGCAGAAGGCAAGGGCTGGCAATGAATTTGTAAACACTAAAAATAATGAAAGTGCTATGGAGAAAAATGATCGGATCATGTTCATGATGATTAACAAAATAAATGGGTTTAGACAGACTTAATTTCAGGGTTGATAGCGTTGGAGAGATTGAACCAATCAAACCGATCGTCTTTGAAAATCCAATCTAAAAGAATGGTGAGTGGTGCTGCTAGAAACAATGCGAAAAAGACAGCGGTGGTCATGAAAAAGTAATTTCTCAGAATAAAGGTGATCAATGCGATCGTGAATGTCCAAATGATTCGGGCAGGTTTGGCATTGGGAATGGTACGCGGATCGGTAATCATAAAAAATGAAAACATAATCAATGAACCACTCATCATGCGATGACTCCACACATCCCAAGTCCAGCCGAGGTATACATTACGTACCGCTTCCATAGCGAAATAGAACGAAAGAAATGCGATCGTGGTATCCCAACGGCCCACTTTTTTCAGCACTAATCCACCACAGATTAAGAACATTCCCACATACCACATGGATTCACCCCATTGACCCGGTGAAACCCAGGCTTCATCGGTAAAGAGAACGGCGCAGACAATCCCAAAGTTAGCAGGATTGAAAATGTGTTTTTGATTGAATTGCAATAGAAATTTGGATAGAACTGCGATCGTTGCCGCAAATGCCATGGCCCAAGGGTGATCAACGCGAAGTAGAACGGATAATCCTAATGCGGTGATCATTGGGCTGTAGAAATCAGAGGATCCCCCTAAATCCCCCTTGGTAAGGGGGACTAAGAGATTGGGTGAGTTCTTTAGTTTTAGGCAGAGGTATTGGGTGGTGAGGGCGGTGACGATCGCGGTGAGGACGACTTCGGGGTGGAGTTGCCAGTCGCGAGTGATGAAGCCGAGGAGTAGGAAACTAGCGAGGAAGCCGATTTGATATAGACGAGCGTCGATCGGGGTTCGCATACGCAGAGGCCAAGGTAACGATGTCTGAATTATGGGGTGTGCGATCGGTAAAGATGTCCCGGTTTCAGAAAATGAAACTCGAAGAGACTTGGTTTCGTAGGGATGTTTCGCTAATATAGAGTCCCAGAACTGAGATGGCAAGAGATCCATTCCATAATGTCGTCAGAAGAGCGCTTGAAAAAGAGGGCTGGACGATTACGGCAGATTATTATGAAATTGATTTGGGTGAGTTCAAATTTCAAATCGATCTTGCTGCCGATATGCTTTTGGCCGCTGAACGGGAAGGTCAGAAGATAGCCGTTGAAGTGAAGAGCTTCATTGCCACTTCTAACGTGTCTGAATTTCATAACGCCTTGGGACAGTTTCTAAATTATCGAGATGCTCTTGCGATCAAGGAACCCGATCGAACGCTATTCTTGGCTGTGCGCCTTCCAGTTTATGAGACGTTTTTCCAGGGAAGTTTTATAGCCGCCTCAGTGCAACGTTATGAACTGAGATTGGTTATTTATGATGTCGAACAGGAGATCTTTACAAAATGACTTTAGAAACAACTGTGGAGAAATACCGCCAGTACATTCAAGATCTTCTGACGGAACGTGCCCAACGAGCGAATCAGCATACAGATGCCGAAGAGTATGAGGTGGAGACGATCTTTGATACTATTCGAGATCACTATCAACTACTTTATGTCGGTTGGCAACAATACCATCGCAGTTTTAGCTGTATTCTTCATCTCGATATTCGGAATGGCAAAATTTGGATTCAGCATGATGGAACTGAGGAGGGGATTGCGAATCCTTTAGTCGAATTAGGCGTTCCAAAACATGACATTGTGTTAGCGTTTCACGATCCTGGCGTTCGGAAATATACAGACTTTGGAACGGGACATGAACCGATCGAAACTTGATCCATAGTTTGATAATTATCCAGTCACGCATATATCTGCATATGCTAATTCTAGCATATGTCTAATGAAGATCTTAAGCCTGTTATTTGGATCGGTAGCTCCCTCACAGATCTCAAAGAATTTCCCACAGATGTGCAGGATGATATCGGCTATGCGCTATATTTTGCCCAAACTAATCTAAAGCACCCAAAAGCTAAACCATTAAAGGGGTTTAAGGGAGCTGGTGTTCTGGAAATAGTTGAAGACTATGATGGCGATACTGATCGTGCTGTTTACACCGTTAAATTGGAAGAAATTGTGTATGTACTTCATGTTTTTCAGAAAAAGTCTAAACATGGTATCGCAACACCCAAACAAGATTTAGAGCTAATTGAAAAAAGATTGAAACTAGCACAGCAATATGATCGAAACAATTATGACTAATAGTAAAATCGACAAAATGCCAATGGCAGAAGTAACGGTTGGAAGTGGTAATGTTTTCGCCGATCTGGGATTGCCTAATCCTGAAGAAAGACTCGTAAAAGCCCAACTTGCCAGACAGATTTATATTTGTATCACCGATCGCAAACTTACTCAAAATGAAGCAGCGACTGTTTTAGGTATCGACCAACCCAAAGTTTCTAATTTGATTAATGGTAAATTAGCAGCTTTCTCGATCGATCGATTATTTCGGTTTCTCAATGCGCTGGATTGCAACGTAGAAATTATAGTTAAACCTAAGCCATCTGAACAGATAATGGCGAAAATAGTTGTCCTAACCTAAACTCTAGAATTGTCGGTGCAATATTCAACAAAGTTCGCCGAAGACTTCGACGTAGATGTCGTAATCCTCATCGCTAAAACAAACAAAACTTACGCCATCAATACTGCTGCCCGCTGTCTTTAAAAACTCGATCGCAGTCCCGATCGCAATCCTCGCCGCTTGATCCACCGGAAACTCGTAAACACCGCAACTAATCGCCGGAAACGCGATCGTCTTAATGTTGTGAACTACGGCAAGTTTTAAGCATTCGGTGTAGCACGATCGTAGCGCTTCCGGTTCTCCCGATTTACCATTCTTCCAAACAGGCCCAACCGTGTGAATAATCCATTGTGCGGGTAAGTTGTAGCCCTGAGTGATTTTTGCTTCTCCAGTGTTGCAACCGTTGAGCGATCGGCATTCGGTTAACAGTTCCGGTCCAGCGGCTCGGTGAATTGCACCATCGACCCCACCGCCGCCCAAGAGCCTCTTGTTAGCAGCATTTACAACCGCATCCGTGGCCAGTTTTGTAATGTCACCCTGCAAAATCCCCAACTTCTCTAGCATTATTTGGCTGCCTTAATGGAAATATCGATCGCTTTGACGCTTTGGTTCAGTGTGGAAAGTGCAGGGACGATCGCTTTTTCATTCCCGACCACCATTGTGACCAGTTGCGACGGTTTGAGATTACGGGCTGCGGCCTGTTGAATATCCTGAATCGTGGTAGCGGCGACGGCTTTTTGATATTGGAAGAGATAATCCTTGGGATAGCCGAAATATTCGTAGCGCATGACGCGGGATAAGACTTTGCTCCGATCGTCAAAATTGAACACAAAGGAATTAATCACAGAATCTTTGGCGCGTTGTAACTCGTCTTGGGTCACAGGCTCAGTGCGGATGCGATCTATTTCTTTCAAGACACCCCGAATAAATGGCACCGTAGATTCAGACTTAGTATCGCCGCCCGCAACAAAAATCCCCGGATAGTCAAACTGTGGACTCCAAGCCGCATAGACACTGTAGGCCAGACCTTGACGCGATCGGACTTCGTTAAATAATCTGCCGCCAAATCCGCTGAGAATATCGTTCATCACCGACAACGCTGGATAATCCCGATCGATCACCTTGCCGCCAAGATGGCCGATTTGGATGGAGCTTTGGGTGAGTTCGGGTTTGCTGGCGAAGAAAATGCCCGAGCCTTGAGCTTGTTGGACTGAAGCATTTTCAACAGATTTTGATCCGTTCGCGGAGGGTTTGAAATTACCAAATTTCGCTTCGATCGTCTTTTTCATCTCCGCCGGATTAATATCACCGACGATGCCGAGGATAAAATTTTCGGGCTGGAACTGGGATTGATAAAAGCTTTGAATATCGGCTTGGGTGATGCGATCGATCGTGGCGTATTCCACTGTGCGAGCGTAGGGACTGGTTGCGCCGTAAATCAGTTTACGAAATTCACGACCCAGAATTCCGTTGGCTTGGTCGTTGCGTCTTGCGATGCCGCCCCGTGCTTGAAATTTGGTCAGGTCTATTTTGTCTTGTGGAAGGGCTGGGTTTTGAATCAGCTCAGCGAATAGGTCAAAAACTTGAGACAGATCTTCCGTTAGGCTACTAAAACTCACGCTGCCGGAGTTGACGGAGATGCCAGATTCGATCGACGCTGCTTTTTGTTCTAGGAACTCATTGAGGGAATTAGCCTGGGTTTTCACGGTGCCGCCCGATCGGATGACAGCCCCAGTTAAAGAGGCTAATCCAGTACGATCGGCATCTTCATTACGGCTTCCGGTGCGAACCATCAGATTTCCGCTGACCAGGGGAAGTTCGTGATCTTCCATTAAAAAGACCGTCATCCCGTTTTTCAGCTTGAATTGCTCATACGGTGGGAGCTTGAGTTCAGGGAGCGGCTTGAAGGTGATTTCATCGAAATGCTTGGGGGTAGAAGCGATCGCAGGCCGCACCGCGAGTAGGATCAAAATCAAAGGAATAACGACAAAACAAAACACCAAGGTTAGGGTTTTGGGGTTGATTAATTTTGAAATGCTGCGATTTTTCATGTTGAATGACGGCTTAGCCAGTCCCAGTCTTTTGTGCCTTTTCATTAGTTTATGACCTCTTATAAATATTTTTCTAACCCCGATCGCTGACAATCTCACCGATCGTCTTATTCTCTGGTCTAAAAGTTGCTTTTGCGACCCGCTGAATATCCGCAGGCGTTATGGCACTGATGGCATCCAGTTGATTAAATAAATTACGCCAAGTTCCAGTTTTGACTTGGTATTCCACCAGAGCCGAAGCCATGCCGCTGTTGGAGGAGAGCGATCGGAGTAACCCAGCGCGGGCGTTAGTTTTAATCCGATCGAGTTCGATTTGGGTGACGGGATCTGTTTTTAGTCGCTGGATTTCGGTGTCAATTCCCGCTTGTATCTCTTCTACAGAATGTCCCGGTGCAGACAATGCGTAGAACATGATCAGGTTCGGGAATTTATCACCAGGGAATCCGTTGAAACCTTCGGCAGTGAGGGCGATTTTTTGAGATTCGACTAGCGATTTGTACAGCCGTGAGGTGCGGCCATCGCTGAGCAAGGATGCGATCGCTTCATAAATCGCATTGTCAGGATGGCTGAGAGCTGGACGGTGGTAGCCTTCGAGATAAATAGGTTCGGATGGCAGACTGAGTTTGACGGTGCGAGTTTCGGTTTGGGC
>JAJAYH010000198.1 GCA_026786325.1 Alkalinema sp. CAN_BIN05
AACTTCGGATAGTAGAGTAGCTTTAGATTTTACTAAACTTACTCTACTATCCAAAATCCGAATGTAATTACGGCTGATTTACGGGTTCTTTAAACGCATCTTCAACCAGCGCCTTCAGATCCACATACAGCGGCTGAGTCGAGTCATACAGCACGCCTGACGTGGGAGTATTCAGCGATACTAGCAATTTGCTGAGCGCTCGTTCCCGCATGTAGTGCGATCGATGCTCCGATCTCAAGGTCAAGAGCTGTGCGCCCCTACTACAAGGCATTCCCCATTCGGTGACAATGCAAATAATCGGTTGATTATTCCGCATTCCAGTAGTGAGATAGGCCGCATTTGTATTCATATTCCAAGCTCCCAGCCGATCGCGCATAATGGCACAGCGATCGTTATAGTCATAGCCGCTCATAGTGCTAAATTGAATAATCCGACGACGGTAGTTATCGCTAGTGCGCTTGACATCACAGATGCACAACTCACAGCCGAACAACTCACAAGACGGCGATCGAGACTTGTAATGGCACCTGATCTAATTCCTTTTTCAGAACCATCGAGATTCGCTCCGGACATTCCTAGAAGCATTTTTGAGCCTGGGGCTGAGATGGCCAATTTTAGGGTGAATTCGATGGCGATTCCGCAGATTCAAATTTTATGTTTTGAAGAATTAAGCTTAAATTTCAGTATAACTCTCGTGTCGAAGACGTATAGTTGGTAGATGTGTTTTGCCTTACTACTCGCCATACCCCCTCTATGTCCCACATTATTTGGTCACAGCTTGCTCAGGACATTGCCAATTGGCACTCAATCCCACATTTCCCGAGCGATCGAACCCAGCCGTTAATTGTCGGGATTCTGGCAGAACAGGGGACGGGGAAATCGACATTGGTTCGTCTTCTTAAGCAAATTTTAAAGGATGAGTTTGGGCTGAATGCAGTTTATTTGTCTCTGGACGATTTGTATTTACCCTACGCCGATCGGCTCCAGCTTCAAGCCCAGGATCCGCGAATGGTGTGGCGTGGACCTCCTGGAACTCACGAGATTGATCTAGGCTTGAAGCTACTCAAACAAATTCGGGCACAACAATTTCCAGCGTTTATTCCACAGTTTGATAAATCGTTGCAAAATGGCGCAGGCGATCGGACTACACCGCTTGAAATCCAGGCGGCAGATATTGTTCTGTTCGAGGGTTGGTTTGTCGGGTGTCGTCCAGTCTCGCCCTTTCAGATTGGCCATGCCCCGCCGTCTGTTGTGGCCGAAGCCGATCGGGATTTTGCAAAGGACATGAACTGCGCACTACACGAATATCAGGTGCTTTGGGAGGAAATCGATCGGCTGATTGTGCTGAATCCTATGGACTATCGTTTGAGTATTCAATGGCGACAGGAGGCTGAAGCGAAGCTACGATCGCCGCAAAACCCCGGTATGAGCGATGCTGAAATTGTCGAATTTGTTGAATATTTCTGGAAATCATTGCATCCAGAGCTGTTTATTTTGCCCTTATTAGAGGAACCGCAGTGGGTTGATCGGGTGATTGATATCGCCGCCGATCATTCCCCTGTTCAAATTTATACGCCGAAATAGAGACTTATTTCTACAGTAAGATGATTATCAGCCGATCGATCGCAATCACCGTTTTGCCCGATCGCAGTACGATCGCCAACCACCCCAAGCAGTAATTTCGAGCTGACCTTCGCAGAGAAAGGGTTCGCCGAGAACGCCTAAAACTTCGTGACCATCGGCTAGTTTGACTTTGCCAATACAGAGTCCTGGCGGTTCTTGTCCGAGAATCGTTGTGAGTCCAGTAACGGGAACATTCCAAACTTCTAACGGAATGGCAATGCCGCCTTCGGTCACTTTGATCATGGCAGGGTGACGATCGCCGATCGACCAAATTCGGTAGGCAGTCTCAGTTTCGGCTTCTCGATCAAACGTTGCGCCGATCGCTAATAGGTTGCCATTCAGTTCTAATCCGCGCATTAATGTGCCATTGACGGCGAATTCTACAGTAGATTCCATAATTAGATTGACTCCTGAATTACAACGAGGATTTGTCCGACTGACACCATTTGTCCTGGTGTAGAGCGGATTTCCAGAATTTTGCCTCCGATCGGTGCGGTGATCGTCATTTCCATTTTCATACATTCGAGAATCACAAGACTATCCCCTTGGGAAACCGTTGCCCCGACTTCCACTAACACCTGCCAAACGCTAGCCGGAATTGGTGCAACAGCAGCTTGACTATCAGGTGGAAGAATAGTTTCTGTATCACTAACAAGATCAACCGCAATATCACTATTGTCCATGATCAGATTATCTGCTGCCCATCGATCGCGCTCTGCTTCAAATGCGAATTGCTGTTTGGTTTTAAAGGCGATCGCATCATTTTCAATGGATTCAAGAAATGCATTGTACTCTCGCAAGCTAAATGTCGTTTCTTCAATCTTCAATTGGAAGCGCCCTTGGAGGAAGTCCGATCGGTGTTTTAGCAATTCCTCTGGAGTGACCGGATAAAAGCGGATTTGATCGAAGAAGCGGAGGAGCCAAGGCTGTCCGGCGGAGAATTCGGTGGTTTGTCGATAGGTGTTCCACATTTGGATGGTGCGCCCGACGAATTGATAGCCACCCGGTCCTTCCATGCCATAGACACAAAGATAGGCACCGCCAATACCAACAGCGTTTTCAGGGGTCCATGTGCGGGCGGGGTTGTATTTTGTCGTGACGAGACGATGGCGGGGATCAAGGGGCGTGGCGACGGGGGCACCGAGGTAAACGTCGCCTAATCCGAGGACTAAATAACTAGCATTGAATACAATCTCTTGCACTTGTTCAATGCTATCGAGTCCATTTATGCGTCGAATGAATTCAATATTACTGGGACACCAAGGGGCTTTGGGGTTGACCGATCGCACGTATTTTTCGATCGCCAATTGAGTCGAATCATCATCCCAGGACAGCGGCAAATGAACAATGCGGGTGGGAACTTCCATCGATTCAATGTCAGGAAGTTGGGATTCTGCGGCGGTTAAAACTTGAAGTAATTGATCTAGGGAAAGAATTCGGTGATCATAATGAATTTGTAACGATCGAATTCCGGGTGTGAGATCAATTATGCCTGAAAGAGGATGGTCCAATAGCCAAGTCATGAGGGCATGAACTCGGAAACGGAGATTGAGATCCAGAATCAAGGGGCCATAT
>JAJAYH010000199.1 GCA_026786325.1 Alkalinema sp. CAN_BIN05
AGACAATTTCGATCGGAATAGGTATTCTAGGCAGTGAAGTATTATCTGTTATTGCAATTAAAACCTTCATCCGATCGCCCTTGCGCGGTCGCCCTTCACCATGACAACCTCCATCTCAACTCCTACGCCAACCGATTATGTATTATTTGTTCATGGCGTAAAAGCTCGTTCTGAAGACGATTTTCGTAAGAATACTCAGTCAATTTTTGACCCTATTAACGCCAAACTCAAAAAATCTGGCCGGAATCTAGTTTCAGTGCCTTGTTTTTGGGGCAAATGTGGGGAGCCAGCGCTGAATCAGTTGCAGGACGGATTACGACGATCGAAGGTTTGGAATGATTTGTGGTTTCGAGATTTTCGGGAGCAGGAGATTTTAAACTTTGTTGGAGATGGGGCGCTGTACTTAAGCAGGTCAATTGGGGCGGAAGTCGTGAACCGTATTTATAACAATGCGTTGGAATTGCTGAAAAATGTAAGCCCTGGCGATCGCTTGCACTTGGTGACGCACAGCTGGGGCACGGTAATTTTGTTGGATATTTTGTTTGCAAAACGGTGGTCCAATCAGGACTTTAAAGCGGTAGATCCAAAGACTTGGGAAAACGTACAGCAAATTCGGGATGCATTGTTTGGGTTGGGCAAAAATCCGGGCACAGGACTCAAACTCGGCAGCATTCACACCATGGGATCTCCCATTGCGCTGTTCAACCTGATGAATACGGGAGAATTGAATAGTCATGACCTTGCGCCAGATTTACGATCGTTCTTTCAAAGTTTGCAATTAGGCACCGGAAAAGCATTACCTTGGAATAATTATCTTCATCCAGCCGACCCGATCGCCTATCCCCTTGAAGGCATTACAGCCCAATTTTTTAATAGTGGATTTCCCCCTGAATCTGGAGAGCAAAGCGTTACCGTCCGAGATGTATTAGTTAAAAGCAATGCTTGGAGCGAGAAACTAATGGCCATGAGCCGATCGACTATTGTCTCGATTTTGTATGGTGGAACCGCTCACAATAGCTATTGGAAACTCCCCGAAATCCCGATCGCGATCATTGATACAATTGAAGGCTAGCGCTTTGGTGAATTACGCTTCGTTTTAGATCAATCAAGTCGCGGTTTTCAAAAATTCGGCAACGATCGCTACATTCCTGGATAGTTCGATTATTGTAATCTAAGAGAACCATATATAAGTCAGCCTAATCGCCTGTAAATCTCACTCAATCCTATGGGAAGTTTAACCAGCCTCGTTTCTGACCTATGGCCCGACATTGCTGGATATGTCCTTACTGAGAGACTCTATTTTGGGCCTCGATCAGCGGTCTATCGAGCAGTGCAGGCTACTTCTGAGCGTCCGGTAGTGATCAAGGTGTTGCGGCAGGCGTATCCAAGTTTTGGTGAATTGGTGCAATTTCGTAATCAGTATACGATTGCCAAAAATCTCCCCATTGCTGGCATTGTCCAACCCTTGAGTTTGGAACTGCTGGGGAGTAGCTATGCGCTGATCATGGAAAACTGGGGTGGCGTTTCTTTAAATAATTATACTCAGCAAAATTACTTAAATTTGGTAGATGTCTTGGCGATCGCCCTACAACTAGCGGATATTCTCCACGATCTTTGTCAGCATCAGGTGGTGCATAAAGATATTAAACCCGCCAATATTTTAATTTCCCCTGAGACAAAACAAGTCAAACTGATAGATTTTAGTATTGCCTCCTTGTTAATCAAGGAAACCCAGGAAATTCAAAGCCCAAATATTCTGGAAGGAACTCTAGCCTATCTAGCTCCGGAGCAAACCGGACGGATGAATCGAAGTATTGACTATCGGGCTGATTTCTATGCTTTAGGTGTGACCCTCTATCAATTGCTAGGTGGTCGCTTACCGTTTATATCAGACGATCCGCTAGAACTGCTGCATTGTCATATTGCCAAGATGCCCGTTCCGGTGAATCAGGTGAATGCTGCTGTGCCTGAAATGGTGGGGGCGATCGTAACCAAACTGATGGCAAAAAACGCGGAAGATCGCTATCAAAGTGCGATCGGACTGAAGCATGATTTGCAGCAATGTTTAACACAATGGCAAGAAACGGGGGAGATTCCAGCTTTTGAATTAGGGCAACGGGATTTGAGCGATCGCTTCCTGATTCCTGAAAAACTCTATGGGCGGGAAACTGAGGTTCAAGCATTACTAGATGCCTTCGAGCGGGTGGCCACGGGTAGTTCTGAACTGATGTTGGTGGAAGGATTTTCGGGGATTGGCAAAACGGCTGTAGTTAATGAAGTCCATAAGCCGATCACCCAGCAAAACGGCTACTTTATCAAGGGCAAGTTTGACCAGCTTAATCGCAATATTCCGTTATCGGCATTTGTCCAAGCCTTGCGAGATTTAATGGGGCAATTGCTCTGCGAATCTGATGCTCAACTGGCGCAATGGCAAGCTCAGATCCTCCAAGCCTTAGGTGAAAATGGGCAAGTTCTGATTGATGTGATTCCTGAACTAGAGCAGATCATTGGCAAACAATCGATCGTCCCCGAACTCTCCGGTAGTGCTGCGCAAAATCGGTTTAATCTCCTATTCCAAAAATTTATTGAAGTCTTAACCACGGCAGATCACCCATTGGTGCTGTTCTTGGAGGATTTACAATGGGCTGATTTAGCTTCCCTTGAGCTGATCAAACTGCTGATGAATGACAACGGCTATCTGCTGGTGCTGGGGGCTTACCGTAATAATGAAGTTTCAGCGGCTCACCCTTTTATTTTGACGGTGGAGGAACTGAAAAAAAATGGGGCGATCGTCCACACCATTACCCTGTCAGCGCTGGCATTTAAAGATACCAATCATCTTATTGCCGATACCTTAAATTGTTCGATTGAACTCGCACAACCCTTGACTGAATTGATCGATCGCAAGACAAAAGGAAATCCCTTCTTCACTACCCAGTTTCTTAAAGCATTACATGAAGATGGACAGATTAACTTCGATCGCGATCAAAACTATTGGCAATGCGATATCGCTCAAGTCAACAGCTTGGCACTTACTGACGATGTGGTTGAATTTATGGCAGTGCAATTGCAGAAATTACCGTCGGAAACCCAACTGGTGATTCAACTGGCCGCTTGCATTGGCAACCAATTTGACTTGGCAACCTTAACCATTATTTCAGAGCGATCGCCTACCGATGTGGCAATGGCATTGCGGAAGGCGTTGCAAGAAGGCTTGCTGGTGCCAACGAGCCAAGTCTACAAGTTTTTCCAGTCAGCCGATTCTGATCTGTCTAACGTTCAGAATAATGCTAATCCGGTCTATCGCTTTTTGCACGATCGTATCCAACAGGCCGCCTATTCCTTGATTCCTGAGAGTCACAGAACGGAAATTCATTATCGTATCGGTCGATTATTAGTCGCTCACTTCACCGACGCTATCCAAGAATCACGCATTTTTGAGCTTGTCAGTCATTTGAATCTTGGCCGTGGTTTGATTATTGATCCCACTGAACGGAGAGATCTAGCCCGATTGAATCTGATCGCAGGACGCAAGGCCATGAGTTCGACGGCCTATGGCGCAGCCTTCAGTTACTTCAAGCAAGGGATCGATTTACTCACCGCCGATAGTTGGCAATGTCAATCTACCCTGACATTGGAATTACATTTGGAAGCGGCAGAAACAAGCTATTTATGCCAAGACTTTGATCAAACAAAGAACCTAACAGCACATATCCTATCTCAATCTCTATCCGTTTTCCGAGCCTATGAAATCCAAATATTAGCGGCCATTGCTCAAGGTCAACTTTTGGAAGCAATTAATATTGGGCGAATTGCTTTACAGCTTGTGGACATCGAACTACCACAAGTGACAGATGATGTGGATTTTGAAAGAGAATTCAAGGAAGTCTCAGATTGCTTACAGGGAAAAAGCATTAGTGAATTAAGCAATCTACCATCGCTTAACGATACTGGTATTCACTCAGTCATAAAAGTGTTGTCGCGGTTATTTAGCCCGACTTACATCGCTTTACCTGCATTGATGCCCATTGTTATTTTTAGAATGGTCAAGCTATCAATTCGGTATGGAAATTCACCTGAGTCTAGCTTTGCCTATTCTCTATACGGATTGATTCTTTGTAATATTACAAATGATATTGAATCTGGCTGTCAGTTTGGTGATTTAGCACTCAATTTGGTAGAAAAAATTAATGCTAAAGAGTACGAAGCCAAGGTTTTACATATTCATGCTGTTTTTATTCAACATCATCAGGAACATCTAAGCCAAACTATACCAAGATTAGTGAAGAGCTATATCAGTGCTTTAGAAACAGGAGATCAGGAGTTTGCAAGCTACAGTGCCTTCAATTTTTGCACTAACTCCCTGTGGCTAGGGACAGAACTAGAAAAGTTGGTGGCAGAAATGTCGATGTACAGTCAGTCAGTGAAGCAGCTTGGTCAGCCACTCGTTCAAACCTATCTCAACATCCATTGGCAAGTCGTTATCAACCTGTTAGGGCAAACCCAAAATCCCTGTAGATTGGTTGGCTCAGCTTATGATCAAGATCAAATGTTAGTCCTGCATCAAGATGCTAATGATTTATCAGGAATGGGCTTTCTGTTAATTTGTAAACTAATACTAGGCTACTTGTTTGGAGATATGAAACAAGCAGTTGATTGTGCTAACCAAGCAGAAACTTATGCGAATGCATTGACAGGTTTTATGCACATTCCTCTGCTGCATTTCTATAAAGCTTTAGCACTGCTTAATAGTCAAAGAGAACCGCTCAATTCACTAGAAACTGATTGGTTAGTTCAGTTCCAAGTTAGTCAGGCAGTGATTAGAAAACGGGCTGATAACGCGCCAATGAATTTTTTACATAAGTGGCAGCTAATTGAGGCAGAACGGCAAGCAACTTTGGGCAATAAAGCAGAGGCGATCGACCTCTACGATCGCGCTATCTTGGGAGCCAAGGAAAATGGCTATATCCAAGAAGAAGCCTTAGCTAACGAACTCGCCGCGAAATTCTATCTCAACTGGGGCAAGGAAAAAATCGCAGCAGGGTATATGCAAGAAGCCTACTACCGCTATGGGAAATGGGGCGCAAAAGCCAAAACGGATCGCTTGGAACTAGAATATCCCCAACTGCTGCAACCCATTATTCAAAAAGTCTCCTCACCCTTGTCAGTTTTTGAAACCCTAGCCACCCGGATCAGTCCAGTCAGTTTTTCTCAGCGCAGCACTGGTCAAACCTCTTCTGACAATAGCTCCTCTAGCCATAGTCTGAACGAAGTTCTAGACTTAGCCGCCCTGTTGCAAGTCTCCCAAGCTATCTCTAGCGCGATCGATATAGATGAATTGCTCCAAATCCTGACTCAAACAATGCTAAAAACCTCAGGGGGCGATCGTTGTGTATTACTCCTCTGTCAAGATAATCAGTGGCAAGTCCGAGCTATAGCTAATCTCCAAGAAACCATCCTAGAATCAGTCCCTCTAGAAAATAATTCAACTGTACCAATCAGGCTAATACAGTACATCAAAAATACTTTAGAGACAGTTGTAATCAACAATCTCATAACCGATTTGCCGAGAGTTATTGGTGATTATCTCCGTCAATATCGTCCGAAAAGCGTCCTAAGTCTACCAATTCTTAATCAAGGAAATTTAGTAGGAATTTTATACTTAGAAAATAGCTTAGTAAGTGATGTATTTACGAGCGATCGCCTCCTAGCCTTAAACTTTCTAGTAACCCAAGCGGCGATCTCCTTGGAGAATACTCGGCTTTATCAACTAGAACAACAGAGATTTCAGAAGTCACAAGAACAAACCTCGGTACTGACCTTTAGAGCTGCGATCGACTCAAATTTAACTCGGAGCGGTACACTTCAAGAGATGCTGCAAGGCTGTACTGAAATTGTCGTAGACTATCTAGACGCGGCTTTTGCACGAATTTGGACCGTTAGTGCCGATGAGAATATTTTAGAGTTACAGGCTAGTGCTGGACTTTATACTCATCTAAACGGAGATCATAGTCAGGTTCCGATCGGGCAGTTCAAGATTGGACTGATTGCCCAAGAGCGCCTCCCGCATCTAACCAATGATGTGTTAAATGATCCGCGAGTTGGAGACAAGGCTTGGGCCGCATCCGAGGGAATGGTTTCCTTTGCTGGCTACCCCTTGCTCGTGGATGACCAACTTTTAGGTGTGATTGCGATTTTTGCGCGTCGCCCGCTGGGGACTGCTATTTTGGATGCGTTAGCGATCGCGGCCTATGAAATTTCCTTGGGATTAGACCGTAAACAAACGGAAATAGCGTTACAAATTTCAGAATCCCATCTGCGACAAAAATCACAAGATTTAGAACAAGCGCTGAAAGATTTACAGCAATCACAACTGCAAACCGTGCAAAGCGAAAAAATGGCATCACTGGGTACTCTAGTTGCTGGGGTCGCCCACGAAATCAATAATCCGATGGGCTTCCTCAATGGAAGCATTCAACATCTCAAAGACCATACTGGATATTTGATGGGACATCTAGAACTCTATCAACAGCATTACCCGAATCCCGTCGCGGCAATTCAAGATAATGCAGAAGAGATTGACCTGGAATTTTTAAGTGAAGATTTACCCAAACTATTGAACTCAATGACGGGAGCTACCGATCGTATTAAAGGCATTACCATCAGCCTCCGGAATTTCTCCCGCGCAGATACGGAATACAAGGTCAGCGCCAATCTAAATGAAGGAATTGATAGCACTCTACTGATTCTCAAATATCGACTCAAAGGCAACCAGCACCGTCCTGAAATTCAAGTCCGTCAAACTTATGGGGAATTGCCATTGATTCAATGTTTCCCTGGCCCACTCAACCAAGTATTTATGAATATTCTGGCCAATGCGATCGATATGTTTGATGAAATTGCCCAACAGTCTGAGTTTATTAACCTAGAAGCCAATCCTCAAATTATCACGATTAAAACTGCGCTAACGGAGCAAAACACCGTCGAAATCCGAATCATCGATAATGGCAAAGGGATGCCTGAGGACGTGAGAGCTAGGATTTTTGACCATTTATTTACCACCAAAGGGGTCGGCAAGGGGACAGGATTAGGATTGGCGATCGCCCGTCAAATTGTACTGGAGAAACATGGTGGCGGCCTAGAGGTTGGTTCTCAGTTAAATCAAGGTACTGAGTTTTGTATCAGTCTGCCAATTGGTATTGAGTAGTAAATTCTGGATTAGAGTAATTAAAATAAGCGAGAAACAATGAACGTTATCGTGAGAAGAGCAATCCATAGAATTAAAGCTTCTGTCGCCCAATATCATTACCAATTCGGAGAGTAATATCAGATTCTAATTCTCCAATGGAAATCGATTCTACAATACCGAGTCCTATAATGTGTTGAATAGATTCTGCCGCTTGATTTTGGCCACCTTGAACAATGATTTGAGTTTGGGTTTGTTGTTCCGATCGGTCATCACTCACAGATACATTTTCATAGCCCGCTTTACCAAGCTGCATTGCAATAGTTTGGGCCGCATCAGGATTATTTGAAGCATTTTGAATAATAATTCGCAGTGGAGCAGTCGTTCCATCCGCTTGACCCGCACCCACATTAAAATACTCTTTCATAATACGATCGCGGCCATCCGGCTCCATAATCCAATAGCTCGACTGAAACTCCTTAGGCCCACTAAATCGGCCAGGAAGCAACACCATTTTGATTGCTTTTTGATCAATACCCACGCCATAATTAAACAATGCCGAAGTTTCCTCCATCGTGAGATTCGTATCAATGTAAGGCTGCATTGCCTGAAGAATTCCTGGCATACGGGCAATCACTAGCGGACTATTGAACTTCTCACGCAGCGCCTTTAACAACACCTGTTGACGTTGAACTCGGCCAATATCCCCAAAAGCATCATTTCTAAACCGAGCAAATTGTTCTGCTTTATCTCCATCCAATATCTGTTTCCCTTGCTTGAGATTGATCGAAAGCTTTTGAGTATTGTCTTCATAAACCATATCCGTTGGGACATTCACCTCAACGCCGCCCACTTGATTAATCAATTCCCGAAAGGCATCAGTGCTAAACCGGACATAACGATCGATGGGAACTCCAGAAAAATTATCAGAAATAACTTGATTTACCAGTGCTGGCCCGCCAGATGGATTAGCTTGATTTATTTTAGTCAAACCAAGATTAGGAATCTCAACTTGAGTATCACGGGGAATCGACAGGAGACTCACGCCAGACTGTTTTGGGTCAATATGTAGCAACAAAATAGAATCACTATTACCGCTGAACATTTCCTCCGTGCCCAGCTTCGCACCCGCCACCCGATCGATCCCCATCACCAACACATTCACCGGACGCTTAACCTGATAGCGGAAGCCA
>JAJAYH010000200.1 GCA_026786325.1 Alkalinema sp. CAN_BIN05
GGATGGCACACAATAGCGCGCCGCCCAAGATTCCAGCCACGCCCATCATGTGGAACGGGTTCAGGGTGAAGTTGTGGAAGCCTTGAATGAACAAGATGAAGCGGAAAATTGCCGCCACGCCGAAGCTTGGAGCAAAGAACCAGCTCGATTGTCCCAAGGGATAAAGCAGGAATACAGCCACAAATACGGCTATCGGACCCGTGAAGGCGATCGCATTGTAAGGACGAATTCCGACTAGACGAGCGATTTCAAGTTGACGTAAGCAGAAGCCAATCAGACCGAACGCACCGTGAAGCGCGACGAATGTCCAAAGACCACCGACTTGACACCAACGGGTAAAGTTACCTTGCGCTTCTGGACCCCAGAGCAGCAACAGGGAGTGACCCATGCTGTCGGCGGGTGTCGAGATAGCCGAGGTGAGGAAGTTACAGCCTTCCAGATAGGATGATGCCAATCCGTGGGTGTACCAGGATGTGACGAAGGTGGTGCCCGTGAACCAGCCGCCTAGCGCTAAAAATGCGCAAGGGAACAGCAAGATTCCTGACCAGCCCACAAACACAAAGCGATCGCGTTTTAGCCAATCGTCGAGTACGTCAAATACGCCCCGCTCTGGCGCACGCCCCATTGCAATGGTCATGTACAAATCTCCAAAAGATAAATATATAAAGACGGCAATCCTATCTAACTTCGAACACTTAACGTTCTGAGTATGAGAGGTAGAGTTTACTTTTCTTTACATAGTATAGGGGTAAGATTCGGTGATCCGCCAAAATTTTAAAAAAAAGCGGCAGGAAAAACAGTTCGATCGATCGTTCAGCTCCTTATAATAGGTACTGCACGCCCACGGGATGAACTGACGGTTATGTTTATTTTGGAATTTACATTGAAGGGTCCCACCACCCTGAGCATCCAGAAAAAGGACCAAGCAGACGCTGAATCTGCATTTCAGCAGCTCTTAAGCGCCTTACAGGGCAACAATGATGCGCTGATTGAACTCACTTGTGACCATCAGACCAATAAAAAAGTCGCGCTGCTCGGAAGTTCTGTCATTTCTGTACAAATGTATGAAAAAACCAGCGGTGGAGCTGGTGGACGCGCTCCTGGGTTCTTTGCCCCGAACGCGTAGCACTCATCGTGACCTACCGCACAAACTCAATCTGCACTGCACTCTTGCTTAGGAGATCGCACTGTAACCTGAGATTGTGCGGTTTGTTTTTGGTCTCATTTTTTGAAGGGCAATTTATTTGTAAGGGATTTTCAAGGGAAACCATTATGGCTTCTGCGATCGCGACTCATGATTTGAGCTTTGAGTGGAAAACAGGTCAATCGGTCCTTCAGGGGTGTTCCTTAGATATTCCCCAAGGCGAGTTTTGGATGTTATTGGGAACGAATGGCTGTGGAAAGTCTACGCTTTTACGCTTGATTGCGGGATTATTGCCTCGTCAAAGCGGCACCATTCAGGTCTCCCCAAAACTTGGGTTTGTCTTTCAGAATCCTGACCACCAGCTTGTTATGCCCACGGTTGGCGCAGACGTTTCCTTTGGATTAGTCCGCGAAAAGCTCACCTCGGCGCAAATTAAATCCCGTGTTTTAGAAGCGCTAGCCGCCGTTAATCTTCTAGAATTCAGCCGTCGTCCCATCTATGCCCTTAGCGGTGGTCAAAAACAACGGGTGGCCATTGCCGGAGCGATCGCGACCCACTGCGATGTTTTACTCCTAGACGAACCGACTGCCCTTCTTGATCCTGATAGTCAGCTCGAACTGGTAGCCCAAGTCCAGCGTCTCGTTAAAGAACGGGGGATTACGGCCCTGTGGGTGACGCATCGACTTAATGAGTTGGACTATGCTGATGGCGCACTGTTAATGCATCAAGGCACCGTCATCGATCGCGGCGATCCGGCAAGGCTGAGGGATCGAATGATGCAAATGGAAACCCATAAATTGTGATATCAAAGCTTGGTCAAGTTGTGACGAGAGCAAACCGTGACAAGATCAGATCGGGATGCCATTATAGTTAACGATCGCACTCCCCTCTGCCAAACCATGTACCCATGAAACCCGACAAGCCCCAAGCACTTCTCTTCATTGACGGCTACAACATTGTCGGGGCATGGACTGACTTGAAAAAAATTCGGGATCGTCATGGACTAGAAGAAGCGCGCCATCGTCTAGTAGACCATCTAACCGGGTTTTCGGTTTATAACGCCTACAACACCAAAATTGTGTTTGATTCACAATACCGAGATGGCGGCAGCACTGAACAGGTGATTACTGAATTTCTTGCGATTCACTACACAAATCATGGTGAAACCGCTGATACGTTCATTGAGAAATCCTGTGCGAACTTTCGTCAAGACATTCGTAAATTTGAACAGCGGATCATTGTGGCAACTAGCGATCGTGCCCAACAGCTCACCGTGGGAGGTTATGGTGCGGAATGGATCTCGGCCCTTCAACTTTGGCGGGAAGTGGAACTGACAAATGCTCACGTCCGTCTTCGTCAAAAAACCAAAAATAAGTCATCCGGGCGTTTTCTAATAAATTCCCTGGATCCCGAAGCCCAAGCCAAACTCGATCGACTTCGGTTCAATAAATGACCCCAGAAATTTGTTTATTGAAGACTCCCAGAACTTTTCTCAAAAAAGGGGTTGTAAATCTTGGAAGAGCTTGTTATATTAAATGACGTTGAGAGCGGTCCTCAGTAGCTCAGTGGTAGAGCGGTCGACTGTTAATCGACTGGTCGCAAGTTCGAATCTTGCCTGGGGAGTTTGTTAATTATAAAAAAGCCTTGTAGTAATACGAGGCTTTTTTGTTGACCCTCATTATAAATACAGATCTGAGAAGGGCGACGATCGGTTGAGAACTACGGGATTTCTCTTAGGAGATTCGCCTGAGAACAGGGCACCTTAGAGAGATGGCGATTTAGCCCATTTCTCTACAACCAACATGATCACTGCCCTTTCCAAGTTCCCCATCTGGCATTATCTCAACCAACCGCTGTTTGACGACGCGACCACGATTCCTGTTTTGAACCCTCGTCGTTTTCTATATCTCCACCGCATCGAGTTACTTAAACGCTGTCTGGAAGGTGAATTCAGATCCAGCGAAAAATGAAATGCCGATGCAAAATACCAACGCAACACCTTGCGTTGCCGCAGATTCCCACCATCCCTTAGAATAAGAGCCTGTTGCAGATTCTTTTAGATTGCATATTCTTTTAGGTTGGTGGGTTTTTCATTGATGACAAAGCAGCGTATTCTTTCTGGAATTCAGACAACGGGCGACCTTCACTTAGGGAATTATCTCGGCGCAATTCGTAACTGGGTTGAAATTCAGGAGCAGTACGATAGCTACTTGTTCATGGCTGACCTTCATGCCATCACCGTGCCTCACGACCCAAAAGTTTTGGCTAGCACGACTCGAAGGGTAGCCGCCACTTATCTCGCCTGTGGAATTAATCCAAAACAGGCCACTATTTTTATTCAGTCTCACATTTCTGCCCATGCCGAACTCGCTTGGATCCTTAATTGCATTACACCGCTGAATTGGTTGGAGAGGATGATTCAGTTTAAAGAGAAAGCCCTTAAGCAAGGTGAAGATGTCAGCGTTGGGTTGTTGGATTATCCTGTATTGCAAGCGGCTGATATTTTGTTATATGAGCCGGATCATGTTCCGGTTGGCGAAGATCAACGACAGCATTTAGAGCTGACTCGTGATATTGCTCAGCGAGTTAATTATAAGTTTGGGACTGAAACTCAGCCTATTTTAAAAGTGCCAAATCCCCTGATTCGTAAGGAAGGGGCACGGGTGATGAGTTTGGCGGATGGAACGCGGAAGATGTCGAAGTCGGATCCCTCGGAACTCAGTCGTATCAGTATTCTAGATACTAATGATGCGATCGCAACTAAGATCAAAAAGTGCAAAACTGATCCAACACGCGGCTTAGAATTCGGCAATCCCGATCGGCCTGAGTGTAATAATCTTTTGACGCTATATATGTTGTTGTCGGGACAAACCCAAGCGACAGTAGCGGCGGAATGTGCTGAGATCGGCTGGGGACAGTTTAAACCGTTGTTGACGGAGACGACGATCGCAGCGATTGCTCCTATTCGCGATCGTTATGATGAGATTTTGGCAGAACCGGGATATTTGGATACGGTGTTGCGAGAGGGCAGGGAAAAGGCTGAAACATTGGCCAATGCAACGCTATCTAAGGTGAAAAATGCACTTGGGTTTGCACCGATGATTTAGCCTGCAATAACCGAGAAATTATGGAAAATTATGAGGCCAAGCATAAAATTATGATGAAACGATTCTGTGGAATCCGAATTCAGATTACGCTTGAGTAATTGTTTCTTATAATTTTTTCGCTAGTATGGCACGATCGCCCTTGACTCGCTTCCGGACCGCCCTCAAGACGGGGGATTTTTTGATTACCGCTGAGGTTGCTCCGCCCAAGGGGACGAATCCGGCTCATATGATTGATATGGCAAAACAGCTTAAAGGGCGAGTTCATTCGGTGAATATCACGGATGGTAGTCGAGCGGTGATGCGGATGTCGTCTTTGGTGTCGGCATTGTTGTTGTTAGAGGAAGGGATTGAACCCATCTATCAGTTGGCCTGCCGCGATCGGAATGCGATCGGGTTACAAGCCGATTTGTTGGGTGCCCATGCGTTGGGGATTCGGAATGTGTTGGCCTTGACGGGGGATCCAGTCAAGGCGGGCGATCATCCAACGTCGCGGGCGGTGTTTGAGCTGGAATCGATTCGGCTGTTGCAGATGATCACAAAGATGAATTCGGGGTTTGACTGGACGGATCATGCATTAACCGATGGTGCGACGGACCTGCGCATGGGCGCTGCCGTGGATCCGCAGTGTGGGAGTTGGTCAGGATTACAGCGTCGCTTTGAGCGGAAAGTTGAGGCGGGCGCAGAGTTTTTTCAAAGTCAGTTGATTACGGACTTCGATCGGCTCGACAAATTTATGACGGAAATTGCTAGGCCCGCTGGCAAACCAATTTTGGCTGGAATTTTCTTGTTGAAATCGGCGAAAAATGCGCGTTTTATTAATCGAGCCGTACCGGGAGTCAACATTCCAGACCATATTATCGATCGCTTAGAACAAGCAACCGATCCGCTCCAAGAAGGAGTCACGATCGCTGCTGAACAGGTGAAATTGGCTCAGAGTCTTTGCCAAGGGGTTCACCTGATGGCGATTAAGCGGGAGGATCTGATTCCGCAGATTTTAGATCAAGCGGGTGTGAAATCAATTCGTCAAGTGGCGATCGCGGTTTAACGAATCAAGAAGACCCTAAGCAGTCCACCGACAATATTCATCATGGACATCCCTAAACCATTGCCACCTTTTCCCTCGTTTGATTCAACTGGTTTTTTCATTTCCAGCAAAATCCGATCGCTTGATTCCAATCCTGCTTTGTCACCCTGGGTTTTAAATAACTCATTGGCTTGCCCCATATCTGCGATCGCCGCTTTCCGATCGCCTGTTTCAAACTTCGCAATGCCGCGCCCAAAGTACGAC
>JAJAYH010000201.1 GCA_026786325.1 Alkalinema sp. CAN_BIN05
GATTTGGCGGCTGAATGCGGTGCGAATGGGAATGTTTTGGAGGTTGGGTTCAGATGACGAAAGCCGTCCTGTTGCAGTGACGGCTTGGTTGTAGTCGGTGTGGACTCTTTGCGTATCCGATCGGACCAAGTTCGGCAATGCGTCAACGTAGGTGGATTTGAGTTTCGATAAGGTTCGGTATTCAATAATAGAGTCTATAACAGGATGATCGCCTTTCAGTTTCTCCAACGTTGCCGCATCCGTTGAGAATCCAGTTCTGATTCTACGGGATTTTTTAATATCTAGTCCTAATTTTTCAAATAATAATTCACTCAATTGCTTTGGTGATCCGAGATTAAATTCGCCCCCCGCAGCGCTATAGGCAGATGTTTCAATACGTTGGAGATCCTGTTCCAATTCCTTTGAAAAACCATTCAAGTAATCACTATCAATGCAAATCCCTACTGTTTCCATATCAGCCAAAACTGGCTCCAGAGGCATCTCAACTGTTTTGAATAATTTCAGTAAATGGGGGGTTTGGTTGAGACTTTCTTGGAGATGACTGACCAGTAAAAATGTAGTATAAACATCAGTACCGCAGTAAATTGCAACATCAGAAATCGGCAGATCTGCGATCGTTTTCCCTTTAGGCACTAAGCTCGAAAAACTTTGGGCAGTTAATCCGAGATAACGCAAACTAAGATCCGTTAAATTGTGTTTTGCTTCAGGTTCAATGACATAACTCGCTAACATCGTATCGAATACAACACCCGCAAGATTGATACCTTGGAATTTCAACACTAGCCGATCGAATTTTGCATTTTGTAGCGCTTTCGGATAAGCATCACTTTCTAGAATTGGACGGAGCGCATTCAATACAGTTTCTAATGGGAGATTTTGCCCCGTGACGTGCCCGATCGGAATATAAGCCATCCCATCAAACTCCCCAGCCCAACAGCATCCCAGCCCAACAAGCTTTGCATCACGCGGTTCCAAAGATGTTGTTTCAGTGTCCCATGCTACGGGAACTTCCGGATTGATACAGTGTTTTAAACCTTCTACTAACGCACTAAGTTTATCAATCGTATCAATAATTTCAGGCGATATTGTTGCGGGTTTCAGTTGTGATTGTTCTAGTGATGATTTTTCGGTGTCTTCTGCACTAAAAAACCAAGTTTCTGGATCAACATAGGGCGATCGTTTTTGTGATTTCTTAGCCAATTCCTCGGGTGTTTCAGCGTCTTCTCCAGCAGTGCGACGACGAAGTTTCTCAATTTTGGCACTGAAGGTTTTGAATTCTAATTTATCAATCCAAGTCTGCACTTCTTCAGGATCAAAGGGCGCTAACTTGCAGGCTTCTGGCTCGTGATCTAACGGTGTGGAAAGTGCAATTTGAGCCATGCGCTGAGAATGATAAGCGGAATCTTTTCCTTCTTCAAGTTTGCGTTTGACGGCTCCTTTTAGTTCTTCAATAGATTCATAAATTTTATCAAGTGTTCCATAGGTATTAATCAATGTCGTAGCGGTTTTTTCACCAATTCCTTTCACCCCGGTAATATTATCAGAACTATCGCCGCACAACGCTTTGAAGTCTACAACTTGCGACGGAAATACGCCCATTTTCTCTTTTACTTCCGCAATCCCAAACTCACGAGGTGGGGGAGCCGCTTTGCCAAAAGTGCTGCTCATATACAAAATTTTTGTATGTTCGTTGTCATCAACCAATTGAAACAAATCCCGATCGCCACTCAAAATCCTTACAGTCCAGCCTTGACTCGCCGCTTTGGTCGCCATTGTCCCAATCACATCATCGGCTTCATATCCTGGAGAAACGACAATTTTAAATCGCATACTTCTAAGCAGCAAGACTAGATTGTCGAGATCAGGGCGAAAGTCTTCAGGGGCTTCGCTACGATTTGCTTTGTAGGTCGGGTCTTCTATGTGGCGAAACGTTGGCCCGCCGAGATCAAATGCGATCGCAACATAGTCAGGTGTTTCAGTCTCTATCGTTTCTAGCAACGCCTTAATGAATCCAAACGCGACACTAGTCGGAACGCCCTCAGAATTTCGCAAGCCGCCGTCACGCCCTTTAGAGAACGCGTAATAGGAGCGAAAGGCCAAGGAATGTCCATCCACAAGGAGGAGTTTTGGGGTTGGAGAAGTCATGGCGAATCATCAGCGGCAGGGCGGGATCTATTGTAGGGGATTATCACGTCAATCGATCGCGTAATTGATGCGGATGTCGGCAAGTAATTTGATACCCGATAGCAATCAACAATACGGAGACTAGGACAATCGGTAAACAGAATGGTAAATAGAATGCATGACGACGATCGCGTTGAATCATTTTAGTAATCCGATCGATACCAATGGCTAGATTCGATCGCTGTCGGTTAATAGTCGGATCATCCATCAACGCCTCTCTTGTCCCCCCCTTACCAAGGGGGGCTAGGGGGGATCCAACCAACTGTTTTTGCCAATACAAATCATGCCCAATCAACAAAAAACGTTTAAAATAATGCATCAATCCATTAGGC